>JBJMQN010000198.1:0-5979 GCA_045802665.1 Myxococcaceae bacterium
ACAGCGCGGACAGCTCCGGCATCAGCTCAATCTGCCCGCCGATGTAGTGGCGCAGCGTCTTGCTCATCAGGAACTCGTCGTTCGGATCGTGGAACGCGTTCCGGGACTCGCCGTCCGTCGTCCACAGCGACTGGTGCACGTGTCCGCTGCAGCCCGGCAGGTTCTTGCTCGGCTTCGCCATGAAGCACGCGAGCACGCCATGCCTGCTGCAGATCTCCTTCACCGTCGTCTTGAACAGCGCCGCCTTGTCCGCGGACTTCTCCAGGTCATCGAACAGGATCGCGGTCTCGTACACGCCCGGTCCGGTCTCGGTGTGGTGGCCCTCGACCGTGATGCCGTACGCGTTGAGCCCGTCGATCAGCGCATGCACCAGCGCGCCGTTCTGCGACGTGCGAATCCACGAGTAGCCGAACATGCCCGGCGTGAGCGGCGTCAGGTTCTGGTAGCCCTTCTCCTTCGCGGACTGCGGCGTCTCCTTGAAGAGGAAGTACTCGAACTCGGCGCCGAACTTGGGCGCGTAGCCCATCTCCCGAGCGCGCCGCGAGATCTTCTGGAGCAGCTGCCGCGGCGAGGGCTCGAACGGAGAGCCATCGCGATTGACGAAGTCGAGCAGGAACGCGGCGGTGTCCGGCTCCCACGGAAGGATCCGCCCGGTGGACAGATCCACTCGCGCGTTCATGTCCGGATAGCCGGTGTGCCAGCCGGTGACGCGCGCGTTGTCGTAGAGCTCGTCGCCCAAATCCCAGCCGAACACGACGTCGCAGAAGCCCATCCCGCCCTTCGCGGCGGAGAAGAACTTCTCCAGCGAGATGTACTTGCCGCGCAGGATCCCGTCGATGTCGAAGCCGCCGACCTTGACCTTGCGGACGCCCTTCTCTTCGAACCAGCGCTTCAGCTCGTCGAGGTTGCCGCTGTCCTTCTGCTCGGACTTCTTCGCCTTGTTCTTGTTGATGGGCACAACCTTCCTCGACTGGACCGCGCCCCTGCTCCGAATCGCCACGTTCACACCTCCGGCAACTTCGTCCAGACCGCCTTTACATTCAAAAACCCGTCGAGCGCATGAGGGGACGGGTCACTAGAATGATTGCTACGGCGGCGGACGACTGTAGGCACCGCACCCCACAGCGGCAACCGAGGACATGAGAAACGTTCTGCTTCTGAAGGCCGGCGACGCGAACAACGCGGTGAGAACCGCGCTCGGCGATTACGACCGCTGGTTCGTGCAAACGATCGGACAATCCAACGTCCACTTCGACGTCGTCCACGCGCACCTGAACCAGAAGCTGCCCGAGCAGCCGAAGGACTGGGACGCTGTCATCATGACCGGCTCGCCGCTGTCCGTGACCGAGCCCGCGGAGTGGATGCGCCGCTCAGCGGACTTCATGCGGAACGCGGCGGAGAAGAAGGTCCCGGTGCTCGGCGTCTGCTTCGGCCAGCAGCTCCTCGCGTGGTCGTTGGGCGGACAGGTGATCCGAAATCCGGAAGGACGTGAGATCGGAACGATCACCGTCGCGCTGACCAGAGAAGGCCAGAGCGATCCGCTGTTCAAAGATCTGCCCGCCGAGTTCGCGGTTCAGGCCACGCACGAGGACATCGTCGAAGCGCCGATGCAGGGCGTGGAGATCCTCGCGCACAACGCGAACACGAAGATGCAGGCCATGCGCGTAGGCAACTACCTCCGCGGCGTGCAGTTCCACCCGGAAGCGCAGGCCGACACGATGGCCGCGCTCATCAAGGCCCGCGCGGAGAAGCTCGAAGCCGAGGCCGTCGCGCGGGGCGCTTCGAAGGGCGAACGCGTCCCGAAGCTGCTCGCGGGCATCCGCGCCGCACCGTTCGGAAAAAAGATCCTCGACAACTTCCTCACCAACTTCACGTGACGGCCGTGCCCGTCCTGCGCGAGGCTCCGAGCATCACCGTGAAGAACCTCGCCGCCGCCGCCGTGGTCACCGCGCTGTTCGTCCTCGGGCTCGCAGGCTGCCCTACCGACGACTGCGCCAACGCGCCCGCCTGCCAGAACGGGAAGGCGCTCAACTGCGTGGACAGCTGCAGCGTGGGCCCGTGCAGCACCGGCGCCAACTTTCGCGACTGCGGCCAGCTCTCCTGCGAGGTCGTGATCGGCAACCCTGCCTCAGTCCGCTTCTCCCACGACCGCGCGCTCTGCGTGAACGACGCCACCGCTTGCGATCCGAAGACCGCGCCACCGCCGCAGTGCGACTTCAAGGGAAGCGTGAGCGGCTGCAGCCAGTACGGCCGCAACATCACCGCGGACTGCGCGCAGGCCGCCGTATTCTTCGACAACGCCACCTGCTGCCTCACCAACGTGAACCCCGACGCAGGCGCGCCCGACTCCGGAACGCCTGACGCCGGCTCGCCGGACGGCGGCACGGACGGGGGACCGTGATGCTCGCGCTCACCGTGCTCCTGCTCGCTGCCGCGCCGAAGCCACCGGCGAACCTCGAGAACCCGTGCGGCAAGGAGAAGGCGCCGTTCAAGGGCGGCTGCGCGGACGTGAAGCAGGTGGCCCCGTTCATCAAAGCGATCGGCGAATGGCGGGCGGCCTGCGACAAGGGCGATCGCGAGAAGTGCGTCGCGCTGGGCGAGGCCTACCGGGATGGCGCGCTGGTGCCCACCTCGCCCGAGTACGCCGCGGCGCTGTTTCAGTACGCGTGTGACGGCAAAGAGGCGATCGGCTGCGCGACGCTGGGGACCCTGTACCGCAAGGGCCTCGGCGTGAAAGCGGATCCGAAGAAGGCCGCCCTGCTCACCGAGCTCGCGTGCACGATGGGCCACGCCCTCTCCTGCAGCAACGCGGGCTACCTCTACGAGCGCGGCGAAGGCGTCACCCGCGACGCGAAGAAGGCGTACGAGCTGTACATGAAGGGCTGCAACCTCGGAGAGAAGACCGGCTGCGAGAACGCGGCGATCGTCTCGTACGGGCAAACACCGAAATGACCTGAAGCGCACAGCGACGCACTTCCGCTCCCTGTGCGCGGTCACCTCCCGGACCTAGACTTTCGTCCACTCGGGAGCGCTCTTCTTTGAATCCGCTGATCCGCCAGTACAGGAAGCTCAAGCGCGAGGTGCAGGATCTGCGCGGCTACCTGGACTTCGATCGGCGCGGCAACGAGATCGTCCGCCGCACGGACTTCACCAGGTGCCCACGGCCCGTGCTCCTCCTCTACGGCTTCTTCGGCACGCGG
Organism: Myxococcaceae bacterium; assembly: GCA_045802665.1. Taxonomy (GTDB): domain Bacteria; phylum Myxococcota; class Myxococcia; order Myxococcales; family Myxococcaceae; genus JBJMQN01. Next base: position 3,201 of record JBJMQN010000198.1, read on the forward strand.
CGCTCCTTCGAAGTGCTCGAGCACCGGCTGCGCAAAGATGGCTACGGCGTCTTCTCCATCAACCTCGGCGGCCTGTTCGACGCGTTCAACACCTTCAGCATCGATCAGTGCGCGGAGAAGATCCGCGACAAGGTGGAGCGGCTCTACTCCCGCTACGACCTCGGACCCTTGAGCATCATCGGCCACAGCAAGGGCGGGCTCATCGGCCGCTACTACGTGAAGCGGCTCGGTGGAGAGCGGCGCGTCCAGAACCTGATCACGCTGGGCACCCCGCACAACGGCTCTCCCACGGCGTACCTGGGCGTCGCGACCATGGGCCTCGTGGCCCGCAGCGTGTGGCAGATGACGCCCATGTCGCCGTTCATCCGCAGGCTCAAGATCGGCGCGTTTCCGAGGCACGTCCGCTTCACCTCCGTCTACTCGAAATCGGATCGAGCGGCCCCGTTCCCCTCCTGCATCCTCGAGGACGACGGCAACGGGAACATCTTCAACGTTGAAGTCCCCGGCGTGAGCCACCGCGAGTTCCTCTGGCGGCGGCCCGTCTACAACGTGATCCGCCGCGAGCTCGCCGCGGGCTTCGGCGAAGTCGAGACGCTCCGGGGCAAGCGTGTGGAAGACCGCAACGGAACCATTCCGCTCCGAGCGCCGAAGCGTTAGAGCACTGCCCTACCGTGGCCAGCCGCTGGGATCACCTCCTCGAAACCAAGCCCATCCCGCTCCTCGAGCACCTCAAGGACGAGGTGGCGAAGTTGCTCGCCAAAGAGCTCGCGAACTGGCCGCCGCCGATGGAGGAGTTGGACCCGGCCTTCCTGCAGAAAAACGCGCAGCTCTTCGAACCCGGAGCGCAGCGCCCGAAGGATCTCGTCTACGTCGAAGCCTTCCGCCTCACGCGCTGGGAGATGGAGCGAAATGTCGACGCGGTGGACGACTACATGCGCAACAGCCGCTTCGTCGAACGGGGCCTCGAGCCCACCGACAAGTCCGCGCTCCTGGTCCTCTCCCGCTGGCTGACCGAGCAGATGCTCGCCCTGTCTGAATCCACCAACGGCCGCACGAAGCGAAAAGATCTGATCGAGATCCTCGACCGCCTGGAGCGGCGGCTGAATCTCAAGATCCTGCTCGCCTGACGGTCAGTCCGCGTGCGTGAAGTCCACCGCGATGGTCCGGCAATTCCCCGAACCACCATCCGTCACCGGGCAATTGTCCGTCTCGACGATCGGGGCCACCTGAGCGCCGCTCTCCACGCAACCCCACCCATTCCGAAGTCCCTGCGGCAGGTGCGTGTCCGAGTTCGGTGACTGCGACCACAGCTCCGACCAGATCAGAAAGTCACCGCCCAACGCCGTATACAGAAACGGGTTCGTGATCGACTGAGTCGACAGCCCGTTGATCGGCGTCACGTCGTACGCGAGGTAGTTGTACTTGTTCGCCCGGTCGAGCTGATCCGCGTCCGCCGCCGTCGTCCCCGTCGCATCCGCCGCGACGGACGCGCACGTCACCGCGCTGCCGTCGATCGCCTTCTTCGAGATGAACCGGGTGATCCACGACCTGAATTGCCGCGTGGACCCGTTGAACAGCGCCGTGTTGCCCTGGAACTTCACCGCGATCGCCGTGCCCACGTTCGTGCAGACGTTGTTGAGGCACTGGTGAAGCGGCCGGTCCGCGACGTAGCTGGACTGCACGCAGACCTTCTGGTTGTCGCACGCCGTGCCCGCGCCGCCGTCTCCGCCCGAGCAAGCCGAGGTGGATGAGCACGCCGGATCCGCGCAGTCGCTGAGCCCGTTCTTGTCGTTGTCCACGCCGTCGCTGCAGTTCGTCTCCTTGTCAGACTGCCCGCACGCGAGCGCGACGAGGAACGAAACCAAAAGCCCAGCCGCGAGAAAGCGCTTCACCAAGTGCAGCCTCCAGAGTCTTGCCAAAACCGACCCGCTCGACACTCAACGCGCGACGCTGAACGCCTCACAGGCACTTGTTCTTGCACTGCCGATCCGACGGCACGCACGCCGAGTTCACGCCGCCATCCGCCAGCGTCCCGCCGTAGCCGAGGCAAACGAAACCGTTGGGGCACTCCTGGCCGTTGCCGCAGGTCTTCGCGCAGTAGGTGAGCCCGTCGTTCATCTGCAGGCACGCGCCTCCCGGGCAGTCCGGGATGCTGTTCTGACACGGCTTGCAGTATGGGAAGTTCGCCTTCGCCGCGTAGCAGGAGGACGTCGTCGGGTTGCACAGCTCGCAGTTGTTGCAGGCCACCGTCGCCTGACACACGCGCTCGCTGCCCACGTTCGGCCCTTCGCAGCTGTTCGCCGAGTTGCACCGCTGATCCAGCGCGCAGCCCTGATTGTTTCGGCAGCCCGCCACGCAGCGATACCGGCTGTCGGTCTGGCGCTGGCAGATGGAGCCCAGCGAGCACTCGGAATCGCTCTGGCAGTACGGCTCGCACGAGCCCGCCGTCGCGCCCGGGGCAATCGCGCAGATCTTGTTGATGGGGCACGCCGTGTCGGAGGTGCATTCGCTCACCGGCTCGCACACGCGGTTGCTGCAGCGCAGGTTCGGGTCGCCGCAGTCCGCATCCGCTGCGCACTCGCCGACGCAGATCTTGTTCCGCGGATCGCACACCGTCCCGAACGGGCAGACCTGCGCAATCGCCACGCACTTGCCCTTCGCGGGATCGCAGCGCTGATCGCCGAGGTCCGCGCACTCCGCGTTCGACGAGCACGTCCGCAGCGAATCCGGCGTGCAGCCTTTGAAGTTCTTGCACGAGGGCGGGTCGTTGGGCGTGAGC
>JBJMQN010000199.1:0-4340 GCA_045802665.1 Myxococcaceae bacterium
CACCTCTTCGGGCCTCTGTGAAATCGCCGCCGGATGCCGTTCACGCAGCGCGATCAACGCCTTGAAGATGTCATGCGTGCTCACGTCCCCGGGCAGAGACAGCCGCTTCGAAACCTCCGCCTTCGCGCGCTCCGCAAGCTCCAGCTCGTGATGCACGAACTGCCACGCCGAGTAGGGAAGCCGGTCTCTCAGTCTCGGTGCGTAGGCGAGCGCGTAGCCGTACCGTCGAACCGATTGCACCGTCGCGACGTCGCTCAACCTCTGCCGTGAGAGGACGTAGCGCACGGCCTGGCGTTCACGTTCGGGAAGAAAGTCGAGCAAGACTTCGCCCCCCAACATCCGCACGTGCTGCAGGTTGTTCGAGGCGAGGAAGGAGTCGAGCTCGGTGTCTTTCTCGAAGCGATCGCCGCCAGGAGCGGGGACTGCATCTGCTGGCGGGCCAATCGCGGTGAATGCAGTGGCCACGCAGTGTTTGCAGAACACACCCTGCACGCCCATCGGACACGAGCAGTAGCTGACGAGCTTCCCGTCAACGAGCTGCAGCTCCACGTTGTACGAGTCGCTGCCCTGCACCGTGGCGCGGATGACCGTGTCTTCCTGCCGCAAGTCCTGCACCCGGCCGTCGAGCGAATACTCCTCGCCGCGGCTGAACGCGGATGCGCTCGCCTTGCGACGGATCAGCTCGGGCGTGAGGTGCTGTGCAATCGCGGTAGGCAAAGCGGGGCGCTCATATCAAAGGACCCCGTCAGCCCAGACGAGCGATCGCCTGCTCGGATTCGGGATCCGCACCCTTCTTCAATATCTCCCGGTAGACCGCGCTCGCACGGTCGCGTGCCCGGTCTGCGTCGAGTACTCGCCCCAGCATTCGCAGAGTGATGCTCTCCTCCTCGAGCAGGCGGGCATACCCGCGGATCCGGTCTTTGCCGGCGAGCAGCCCCGCGGCCGTCTGAGGATCCGAGAACGCGAGCACATCCCAATCGAGCCCGTAGAGCTCCCCAGTGCAGCGGTGAATCGCCTCCAGCGCCTCGTCGTTCTTCCCCTGCTGCCGGAGCTTGAGCGCCGCCGCGAGCAATTTGGCGAACTGCTCGATCATCCGGACGATGAAGTCTTTCTCGACGAGTCCCATGGAGCCGAACCTAAGACGCGAAAGAGGTTTGTCTACTCGCCCTGCATGAGGCCGGTGATCGTGCCGTCCGGGTGAATCGCAACTCTCTTGGCGGAGGGCTCTTTCGGAAGTCCAGGCATGGTGAGGATGTCGCCGGTGAGCGCGACGAGAAAGCCCGCGCCCGCAGACAGCCGGACCTCACGAACCGTGACCGTGAAACCGCGCGGACGCCCCAGCTTCGACGGATCGTCCGAGAGCGACAGGTGCGTCTTCGCCATGCAGATCGGCAGCTCGCCGCCGCCCAACGCCACCGCCGCGTCGATGTCCTTCTTTGCCTGCGCGGTGAACGCCACGTCGTCCGCCCCGTACAAATTCCGAGCGATGGCGCGGATCTTCTCCTCCGGGCTCGCCGACAGCTCGTAGGTGAACTTCGGCTTCGGAGGATTCGCGTCCGTCGTTGCAAGAACGTCCAAGACGCGATCCGCGAACTCGAGAGAGCCTTCGCCTCCGTGGCCGAAGCCGTTGTGAGCGGCCATCGCGACGCCGCGAGACTTGGCGAACGCGCGCACCTCGTCGAGCTCTTCCTTCGAATCGGTCGGGAACTGGTTCACCGCGATCAGCGCGGGCAGTCCGAAGCCGGCGATCGACTCGAGGTGCTTCTCCATGTGATCGAAGCCGCGGCGCAGCGCCTCGGAGTTCGGTGCGGTGACGTCCTTTGCGCCGCCGTGATGCTTGAGCGCTCGCAGCGTCGCGACGAGGACGACCATCCGGGGCCAGAGTCCGGTCGCGCGCATCTTGATGTCGAGGAACTTCTCCGCGCCGAGATCGAATCCGAACCCGCCCTCGGTCACGACCTCCTGTCCGTACGCGAGCGCCATGCGCGTCGCGACCACAGACGAGCAGCCGTGGGCGATGTTCCCGAACGGCCCGCAGTGCACGAGCGCAGGTCCTCCCTCGCGGGTCTGCGCGAGGTTCGGCATCAGCGCGTCTTTGAGCAGCGCGACCATGGAGGGGGCGGCGTAGAGGTCCTGCGCTCGAACCGGTTTTCCGTCCGGCGTCATCCCCACCACGATGCGAGCGAGCCGAGCCTCGAGATCTTTGTAGTCGGAGGCGAGCGCGAGGATCGCCATCACCTCGGAGGCGGCCGTGATGTCGAAGCCGCCCTCGCGAGGAATGCCGTTCGCCTTGCCGCCGAGCCCGACGACCACGTTGCGCAGGAACCGATCGTTCATGTCCATGCAGCGGCGCCAGCGGATCTTGTTCACGTCCAGCTCGACGGGCGTGCGGTAGTAGAGCGCGTTGTCCACGAGCGCCGCGAGCAGGTTGTTCGCGGTGGTGATCGCGTGGAGATCGCCCGTGAAGTGAAGGTTGATGTCCGCCGCAGGTTCGAGCGACGCGACCCCACCGCCGGTGCCGCCGCCCTTCACACCGAAGACGGGGCCGAGAGAAGGCTCGCGGAGCGCGGCGACCGCTCGGCGACCGCGCATCTTGAGTCCCATCGCGAGCGCGACAGAGGAGGTCGTCTTGCCCTCGCCCGGAGGCGTCGGGTTGATCGCAGAGACGAGGATGAGCCGCCCTTCGTTCCTGGCGGTCGGACGGGTCAGCGCGTCGAGCGAGATCTTCGCGCGATCGCGGCCCCAGATCTGAACGTCGCGGGGATCGAGGCCAAGGTCGTTCGCAACTTCAGGGATCGGGCGAAGCTTCATGGCCGCGCACCATAACGGAGTGGCGTGCCAGCGGGATCAATGCAGCGGGGCCGATCAACTCGAGGTTCGCGAGCCGTCGCCGTTGCGGCCTCGTTCTGCAGTTGAGGCGAACGTGGACGCGACAGGTTTCGTCAGAACGGCGGGCGGAGTTACTTGGCTTGCTGTCGGCTGAAGCGGTCCGATCAGGCCGCCATTGCCGTGGCGGATCGCGCGCTCATCAATCAGCGCGGAGCGCGTGCCTGAGCTTCGTCAGGCGGCGATCCCGGCGAGCCCATCGCGCGCTCAACAATCAGCCGCGGAGCCGGTCCCTCACCTTCATCAGGCCGCCATCGCGAGCCCGTCGCGCGCTCGATCAATCAGCTCGAGGCAGTCGGCCAGTGATGCAGTCCGATACAGCGCCGCCTTGAGCGCCTCGCCTCCCGGGACCGTGCGCAGGTAGCCGGCGTAGTGCCGCCGCGTGCAGTCCACGCCGTTGCGTTCGCCTCGCCAGGCGACGTTTTCGCGGAGGTGGAACGAGAGGAACGCGAGCCGCTCTTCGACGCTGGGGCCAGCGAGAACTTCGTTGCGATCGAGCAACGCGCGGGCCTCGCGGAACACCCACGGGTGCTCCATCGCGCCGCGACCGACCATCACGCCCGCGCAGCCGGTCTCGGTGATCGCCCGGAGTGCATCGTCGGCGGTCCGCACGTCGCCATTCACGATGATCGGCATCGACGTCGTTGACCGAGCCTTCGCCGCCCAGCTCCAGTCCGCCTTGCCGTTGTGCCGCATCTGCGCGGTGCGGCAGTGAATCGTGAGCGCCGCGACGCCGACGTCCTCGAGTTTTTTCGCGAGCTCCACGACCGGCATTTCCGTCTCGGGGCCCCAGCCGATGCGCGTCTTCACCGTGACCGGAAGCGGAACGCGCTTCACGATCAGCGCCGCCATCTCCACCATCTTGTCGGGATCGCGAAGCCACCCAGCGCCCGCGCCGCGTCCCACGATCTTCGGGATCCAGCACCCGCAGTTGATGTCGATGAAGGAAGGCTGTGCCTCGGCCGCGACCTCCGCCGCCTCCGCGAGCGTCTCCGGATTCGACCCGTAGATCTGAATCGCCGTCGGCCGGTCTGAGGGGTCCAGCGTCATCTTCCGTTGCGACTTGTGGTCACCACGCAGGAGCGACTCGACGTTCACGAACTCGGTGAAGCAGAGCTCCGCGCCGAGACCTCGGCACAATCGCCGGAATACCGCGTCCGACACGTCCTCCATCGGCGCCAACATGACGGGGCGCGAGGAGTAGATGCGGCGGAAGTCTGCCCACTGCGAAGACATGAGAGCAGCCGCATAGCGCGAAAGAGATTGGGACGGGAAGGGACGCCTGTGGGCTCGGCCTGGTTGGTTGCCGGACGCGGGAGCGGCGTCACCGGCGCGAACTTCAGTCACTGAAGTGGGCCGTGATGCGCGCTTCGCCGTCATCCACGTGCCCGGTTCAGGTTGGTTGCCGGACGCGGGAGCCGCGTCACCGGAGCGAACTTCAGTCACTGAAGTAG
>JBJMQN010000200.1:0-6064 GCA_045802665.1 Myxococcaceae bacterium
ACAATAATACACAACACGACCATCATCCCATAAACAATCTTAACATACACGACGATCTAAACATCGCGCTGCTCTCCGCCGAGGAGCGGGACCTGCTTCGCCACGTCCTCGTCGAGGAAGGCAGCGTCGAGGAGTGGGCCGAACGAAAAGGCTGCTCGCGTGCCACCGCGTACCGGCACATGGCGGGGCTCAAGGCGTTGTGCCGCCTCGAGTTCAGTCAGAGGTCCAATCGCACGCAGCTCGAGGCGCTCGCGGCGCTCGTCGGGCGCCTCTGACCGATTCGCGATCGCGCGGAACCACCTGCGGCCCTCAACTCGAACCGACTGCGCGAGTCACACCGCGCGACTCGCGATGGGACGGACGCACCCCGCTCGACGCTGAACGCAGGTGGCCTACTGAGCTGGCGCTTCCGCCGTCGCCGCGCCTTCGGCGGTCCAACGCACGATCGCGTGGAGCGGAATGAGCAGCTCCTCGTCGCCGGTGCCGACGATCAGATCGAACGGCCCGGCCTTCTGCAATGGGCGCGTGAGCTGGAGGCCGTTGCGGAGCGTGAAGGAGAGGTTCTTGCCCACGTGCTCGAGGAACGGGCGCGGATCGGAGACGGGCCGCTTCTCGGGCTGACGCGGGATCGACGCAGGCTTCTGCGCGAGCTTCTGATCGCGATCGAGCGAAGGCGAGATGCGCTCCCAGTACGCCTTCCGCGCGATCAGCACGACCTTGAGCTTCTCCATCCGCCCGGTGCGTTCGAAGTTCAGCGCCACCGGCTCGTCGCTCACGAGCGTGTCCAGCACGGTGCGCTCCGCCTGCACGACGGCGAGATCGATCTTCTGCTGCGAGAGCACGCCGAGCCAGCCGGAGATGTCCTCGTTCGAGACCTGACCGCGCGCGAGCTTCACGTCGTGCTTCTTCTGCGTGCGCGCTTTCCGCTCGGCGTACTCCTCGACGGTGATTCCGGCCTGCAGGACGGCGAAGGCATCCTGAAAATCCAGCTTCGGATTCTTCTCCATCAGCGTGTAGACCTGATCGAAGCGCTTCGCCTCTTCGGCGTGCAGCTTCCGCCAGATGTGACACCGCATCTTCCCTTCGAGATCGCCCTTGGCGATGCGAGCGGGGACGCGCTCCTTCTTCGCGAGCGTGGCGACCTGCTCGGGCGTGGGCGGCGGCCTCGGCGGACGGGGGCTGCGCGGTGGTCCTCCGGGTCTGCCGCCAGGCCTTCCGGCTGACGGTCCACAGGGTGCTCGCGGCGCGGCACCGGCGATCGGCGCTCCGGCGGGGCGGGGCCGCGCAACGACGGTCGCATTCACCGGGCGCGGAATCGGCTTCGGCGCGACAGCGGGCGACGGCGCGGCCGCAGCAGCCTGCACAGGGGCAGCGGCGGGTGCGGGACGTGAGGCGGGCGGGGCGGCGGCTGGAGTTGCGGCCGCGGCGGCGGGCGGAGTGGGCGCGCTCGGTGCTGGCGCAGGCGTGCTGCCCGGTGCAGCCGGCCGACGAATCACGACCTCCACTTTGGGAGGCGATGGCCGCTTCTTGTCCGTCACTGCGCCTTGACCTCGTTCTTCGTTGCCGCGCCCACGCGATCGGCGAGATCCACCCGCCACTTCGCATCTTCCCGGACCATCCGGACCTGCTCCACCTGGCCGCCGGATTTCACTTCCAGCGTCGCGACGTCACCTTTTTCTTCGACCACTTTTACATCCTCGACGGGCTTCGCCTTCCCGGGGCGCGCGAAGAAAATCATCGCTGGGTCATCCACGATGGATCCACCTGATGCGGCCGACAACTCCTTTGACTTCGCCGCCAGCAGGTCACGCGTGCTCTTCGAGAGCGCTTCGTAGCCCGCCTTCGGATCGCGCTCGGCCAATTTGGTGAAGGCGATGTACGCGTCCACCGGGTGGTCCGCCGTCTGGGGCTTGTTGCAGGCTGAGGCAGCAAGCAGCGAGAGGAGAGCAGCGATGAACGACGCGCGGAGCATCGGTGCCATTTAACCCGTTGTGAGGCGTTCCGCTCTGGTCCTCATTCGATGTGTTGTTTGACGCGATTTCGGCCTGCCTGTTTTGCCGCATAGAGGCAGTCGTCCGCCGCGCGAAGCAGGCTCTCGGAGCTGTCGATGCTCGGCACCGGAAAGGTCGCGACCCCGAGCGACGCCGTGACCTTCACCTTGCTCTTCGCCCCCTCGGTGCTCTTCCAGTCGAACACGAGCGCTTCGATGCCTTCGCGGACGCGCTCGGCGACACGGTGCGCTTCCTGGGGACCGGTCTCCGGCAACAGGGCAATGAACTCCTCGCCGCCGTAGCGCGCGAGCAGATCCACATCGCGGAGCGTCCCGGTCGCGACCGTCGCCACCGCCTGCAGCACGCGATCTCCGAACGGGTGGCCGTAGGAGTCGTTCACCTTCTTGAAGTGATCGACGTCCATCATCAGGCACGAGAGCGGCGCCCGATACCGGTTGCTCCGAGCGAACTCCATCCCCAGCCGCTCCTCGAAATAGCGGCGGTTGAACAGGCCCGTGAGCGGATCGGTTCGAGAGAGCGCGAGCAGCTCCTCGCGCTTTCGGTCCAGCTCGCGGTTCGCCTTGTCGAGCTCGCGGTTCTTGTCCACGAGCGCGTCCTGCAGCGCCTTGAGCCGCAGCATCGACTTCACGCGCGCGGAGAGCTCGAGGAGATCGAACGGCTTGACCAGATAGTCGTCCGCGCCGAGCTCCAGGCCTTCGATCTTTCCGGCGCCCTGCCGCGCGGTCATCAGGATGACGGGGATGAAGCCGAAGCCGGTCTCGCCCTGATTGGCTTTGATGATGCGGCAGACCTCCACGCCGCCGAGGCCGGGCATCTCGACGTCCATGATGATCAGATCGGGACGATGCTGGCGCACGACGGACAGCGCCTGCGTGCCGTCGCTCGCCTCGAGAAACCGATACCCTTGAGGGGCGAGCGCATTGCGCACCATGGAGATGGTGGCGTTGTGATCGTCGACGATCAGGACCGTGCGGCTCGCCAGATCAGAGGCCGGGCTGGGCGTCCGCCGCGCAAACTCAAGTGTCTTCTTTCGCGTCGAACGGGCCTGCATCAGGTTGGAATTGTTCCCTCAAAGCCGCGAAACAACAACCTGACTTACGGGTTGAATAGTTCGGCTGGCTGGCCGTTTGTATCTTCGACCCTCCGGGAGTGACGATGATCCGCTCGTTTCAAAGCATGTGGGTGGGAGTCGCAGCTCTGGCGCTGCTGACCGCGATGCCTGCGCAGGCACGTTTCGGGAAGTCCTCTGGGGGATCTTCCTCATCCTCCAGCTCGTCTTCGTCCTCGTCGTCCAGCGGCGGCGGGCACTACCACTCGTCCTCCGGCGTGGGTCAGTCGTACACGCCCGCGCCGTCGGCGACTTCGAGCGGCTCGTATTCAACGGGCTACGCCTACCGGCCGTACTACCGGCCCTGGTACGGCAGCGGCTACTACGGCTGGGCTTTCGGTTATCGGCCCATGTTGCTCGCGCCGACGTACGCGGTGGTGGAGCAGCCGGCGCCCCAGGCTCAGGCGAGCAGCGATGTGACGGCTTCGTTCTCCGCCGGCGCGACGCTTCTGGGTTCGAGCAGCGGCACCGGCGCGGGCTTCGACGTGGGCGCCGCCTTCGAGGGCGAGCGCCTCGGCTTCAACATCACCTGGTCCGGCCTCTTCATCCCGGCGGATGACGGCAGCGGGGAGACGGACTCGATCAAGCTCTTCAACGGAATGCTGACGTACTCGATCATCAGCAGGCCCGAGGGGCGGCTGCGGCTGGAGGGCGGCGGCATGTCGGCGTGGGCGCCGGATCTCGTGGTGCTCGGGCCGGGGCTCGGCGTGTCAGGCGTGCTCGGGATGCTCGGGCCGCTGGGGCTGGACGGCAGCGTGCGAATGACGCCGTTCCCGTTCCGGCAGGTGGATGCGCAGGTGGGGCTCACGCTCGGGCTGGGACCGGTTGGATTGCGCGGCGGGTACCGGACGATCTTCCTGGATGATGCAGGCCTCGTGGACGGCGTCGTGCACACGGACCTGTTCGCGGGCCCGTACGTCGGGATGGAGCTCGTGCTGTAGCGGTGGGCGCAGCGGCGACGCGGTCAGCCGGGGGCTATCGAGGCTTCACGAGCCTCGCGCGGTACACCGGCTCACCTGCGGCGAGGTATCGGCGCTCTCTGGAAGAGGGGACGTCGTCCGGCTCTGGCGGATGGAACGCGCGCGGTCCCAGCGGGTTCACGTAGCCGGCGTTCTCGAGCGCCTCGATCATCGCCAGCGCTCTGTCTTCCACGTCGGTGCGCATCTCGAAAATTCCGCCGGGCACGGTGAGCTCGAGCAGGAACTTCGTGAACTCGGGCGAGAGGATGGCGCGCTTCTGATGCGCTCTCTTCCACCACGGATCCGGGAACTGGAGGTGGATGACCGAGATGGAGCCGGGCTTGAAGAGGAGGGGAATCTCGCGCTTGGCGTCTGCCTCGACGACGCGCAGGTTCTTGAGCCCACGCCCGTCCGCGAGCGACTGAACGTGGCGCGCCCACTTCTTCCGCCATTCGAACGCGACGTATCGAACCGCCGGATGCCGCGCGGCGTACTCGATCGCGAAGCCGCCGTAGCCGCAACCGATCTCCAGCTCCAGCGGCCCGCTGAAGCCGAACACCGCGTCCCAGTCCGGCGGCGCCTTCGCGTCGACGAATTCCTGCCCCACCGGTTGGGGCAACATTCTGGGGCCACGGGTCATGCGGCGCGCGCGTGTATCCGCCGAGCGCTACGAGCGCAAGGGTGACGGCGAGCTACCGATTCGAACGTGGTGCGCGACCTCGCAGCAGCCGCGCGATCCCGATCAGCGCGAGCGCAATCACTCCCACGTCCATCGTCCCGGGCGCTCCCGTGCAGCAGCCCTTCGCGGGGCCGGGCGGGTTGTCGATGCCGATTCCCTTCAACTTCCGCGGTGGAAGTGGCGTGCCTGTGCTGCCGGTGTTCTGAGGATCGTGGTGGAAGCCGTCCCACTGAATGCTCTCCGGAACGCCGGTGACGCTCCACGCGTAGAGCTCGCTGCAGCGTGAGAGCGCGGCCACGACGAGGTGGTTGTTCATCATGCCGACCGTGACGTTGCCCGCCACTCCACACGGGACCTGCTTCGGCCAGCCGGAGGGCGCGAGGCCGTTGGCCGACACCGCATAGACGAGCGGCCGGTCTCCGCCGAAGAGGATCTCGGGCGAGCCATCTCCATCCACATCCGCCACGACGAAGCCCGAGAGGAACGGCCCGTCGTCGAGTGCCACGGGGAATCCTCCATGCAGCGGCACGCTGCCGAGGGACGGGCGGCCCTGACTGCTCCGCAGCATGGCGCCGGCCTGCCATTCGCCCAGGGCGTAGCGCTCGTTGGAGCCTTCGAGGTCCGTGAGCTGCCAGAGGCCGGTACCGTCGAAGTCGCAGACCGCCGCGCTCACTGGAATGGATTGCGGCTGCGCCGAATCGAACTTCAGCAGCGAATCGCGGCTCCTGAGGTTCAGCACCTGAAGCGGGCCTCCGGCGCCGCGGACGATGATCTCGCGCTCGCCGGTGCGGTCGAGGTTGGCCAGCAGCGGAGAAGCGACCACCCCCTGTCGATAGAGCAGCTCCCCTTCGCCTCCATCCGCGTGGAGGTTCTGGCTGAGCGGATTTCGACCCACGGACGTCTCGCCGGTACTGATCCAGTAGACGCCGTCAGGGGCCGTCGAACCGGCAATGATGTCCGGCCAACCGTCGTCGTTGAGATCCGCCACCGCCGGCGTCGCGACGATCGGCGCACGCAGGTCCACGGGCGAACCGTTGAGCTCGGTGCCGTTGCGCTCCATCACATGCACGCGTCCTGTGAGGTCCGCCTGCACCAGTCGCGAGCCGCTCGGCCCGGAGGTAATCACGGGCGCGGCGAGGGCTCCCGCGAAGGCGCATTTGCCCAACGCCGCGGCGGGACAGAGCAGCGGCCCCAGCGTTACCGGAAATCCACCGAAGGGCGCGCCATGACTGTCGAGGACGTTGAGCTGGCCACGCAGCGTGGTCACCACCAACTCGTTCCGGCCGTCCCCGTTCAGATCCCCAAT
>JBJMQN010000201.1:0-3545 GCA_045802665.1 Myxococcaceae bacterium
CCAGATCGTCAGCGACGGCGCGTCGCGTCGTTGAGCAGTCGGTCGAACGCGGGGACGAGGTGGTGGCTATCCACGGCTTCTTCCACGCTCTCCAACAGCAACCGCACTCGCTTCGTGTCGACGTTGCCAAGCGCGATCAGCTGGCGGACGTCCTCGACATCCTTGGGTCTCGCGGCGAGGAGTTTGGTGAGGATCAGATCCTCGAGGCTGATCACCGGCACCCTGGTGCGTCCAATTTTCAGAGGGACCGAGCGGGCAAGAAACTCCTTCTCCAATCCTGAGCCGGCGGCGATGAGATCAATCGGAGTCCGGCTGCGACGATGGAGCAGCGGAACGACGCGGGACCGCCTGAACTCAGAGAGCAATGCCTGATCGCGAATCGCGAAACCGGCAGCGCCGAGGGTCTTCAGCAGCGGCGCAAGGTCCGACTCGTCGAACGCGGCGGTGACGTCCACGTCCGCCGTTGCCCTCGGTACGCCCCACGCGACGACCGCCTGCGCGCCGAAAACGTACCAGTGCCGCTTCTGCTTCTTGAACGCGCGAGCGAGCGAGGCGAGCACCTCATCGATTCCGTCGGCCACTGGCCTCCCGGAGCAGCCGACTGAGCCGTACGTGCGCTTCGTAGTCAGCGCGCCGTTCCGCTTCGTTGGGTTCAGGCATCGATCGACGCAGCCGATCCGCGGCGCGAAGCAACTCCGCCGGTCCCTGCTGCTCCAGCACACGCTTCCAATAATCCCGCTTGGACCGCTCCTTCGCGGCCCAATCACGGTTCAGAAACGGTTCGACGTCTTCGCGGCGCATGACCTTCCCGAATGTATCCGTTCGCCTTCTGTTCGGAAGCCATCCGTCTCCCCGTCGAAGCTTGAACCGCCCAACACTCTCCCGCGCTCTCTGACCGGGACAGGCAGCCAAGCAGGTCCCGCCGTGCCTACCTCCGGCCAGCCCCTTATGCGCCGTCGCGCCCTCCTCGTGCTCGCAGCACTCAGCCTCGCCTGTGCCCACTCCGCCGCGGAGAAGGGACCCATCGTGAAGGACCTCGACATCGAGGGCACCCGTCACGTGAAGGCGAAGGACATCGAGAAGAAGATCCTCACCGCGAAGACGAGCTGGATTCCGTTCTCGCGCAAGCAGCACTTCGATCCCGACATCTGGCGCACCGACCTCCGCCGCATCGAGCGCTACTACCGCGAGATGGGCTACTACCAGGCGCTGGTCCTCGAGGACGAGGTGAAGCCCACGGACGACGGATCGGTGAAGGTGCGCGTCAAGGTGGAAGAGGGCGAGCCCACCGTCATCGACTCGTTCGAGATCAAAGGCCTCGATGAGCTCTCCGACAAAGAGCGCGCGATCGTCACCTCCGGCCTCGAGCTGAAGAAAGGCGACGTCTTCGTCGAGTCGCGCTGGGAATCTCTCAAGGGCGACATCGAAGGGCGGCTGCACGAGCTCGGCTACGCGACGGCGAAGGCGACCGGCGAGGCGGAGGTGGATCTCGTCACGCGCCTCGCGAAAGTGCCGGTCACGGTGGAGGTTGGCCCGAAGTACACGTTCGGCGACATCCAGGTGAAGAACGGGGACAACGCGCGCGTCGAGGAGTGGCGCATCCGCGAGAAGGCGCAGGGCGCGATCGAGCCCGGCAAGACCTACTCCGAGAGCCGCAAGTCCGAGGCGCAGGCGAAGGTCTTTCAGATGGGCGTTTTCGGCGCCGCGCAGGTGAAGAACGGCGAGCCGGACGTGGCGAATGCGAAGATGCCGATCGTCGTGGATGTCCGCGAGGCGCCGTTTCACGGGCTGCGGTTCGGCGGCGGCGCGGGCGTGGATCAGGCGCGGCAGGAGGTGCGCCTCATCGGCGAATACACCAACCGCGATTTTCTGGGACACCTGCGGCTGCTCAACGTGAAGGCGATGGCGGGCTGGGCGTTCATCCCGTCCGCGTACGCGAACTTCAGCAACGGCAACGGCGTTCCCAGCATGGGCCCCATCGCGCGGCTGACGACGGAGCTCGAACAGCCGCGGCTCTTTCATCCGGACCTGAAGCTCAACACCCGCGTTCAGCTCGAACGCCAACTGCAGCCCGCGTACTCGTACTACGGCGCGTCCGGGCGGCTGGGCGTCGTCTGGCAGCCCACCCCGGCGCTCTCGATTTTCCCCTCGTACAACATCGAGGCGTACCACCTGACCGAAGGCGCGGTGGCGTTGGACACGGCGAAGGCGCCCCAGCTGCTCTTCGGCTGCCCGGTGAACTGCGTGCTCAGCTACCTCGAGCAGCGCATCGAATACGACAAGCGCGACGACAAGCAGGAGCCGAGGCGCGGCTACTTCGGCGCGTTCTCGATTCAAGAGGGCGGAGGTCCGTTGGGCGGCAGCTTCAGCTACATCCGGTTGCAGCCCGAAGCGCGCGCGTACGTGACGCCGAAGACGTTCGACGACCTCACCTTCGCGTTCAAAGTGAAGGTCGGCACGCTGCAGCCCGCGTCGGGAAAGTCGTCGGACTCGCCGATCGTCGCGCGCTTCTACTCAGGCGGCGGCAACTCGATGCGCGGCTTCGCGACGCAGCGGCTCTCGCCGATGTTGATCGTGGACAGCCCTACCAAGGACGGGAAGTATCAGGGCCAGCCGCTGCCCATCGGCGGCAACAGCCTCGTCGAGACGTCTTTCGAAACCCGCTACAAGCTCATCGGTCAGCTCATCGTCGCGGGGTTCCTCGACGGCGGCCTGGTGAACTCCAGCAGTCTCCGGCCTGCTCACCTGGCAGACGACCTCAGCGCGTTCCAACTCGCGGTCGGTGGCGGCGTCCGGTACCTGACGCCCGTGGGGCCGATCAGGCTCGACCTGGCATACAGGCCCAACATCGGTCGGCCGCTCGAGGTCGTCCAGCAGGACGGCCAATCCTTAACCTACCCGTCACCGACAGGCTGCTTCGGTATCGGCGGCAAGAACGGCACGCGCGCGGGTTCCCCTGAAGGCCCCTGCGCAGTGCACATCTCGATTGGTGAGGCCTTCTGACGGGTGGTGTTCATGTGGCGGCGGCGGGGACGGGGGAAGCAGGACGGAACGGCGGAGCCGAAGAGGAAGAGGCCGCTCGGGCGGCGGATTCTGCGCGGCACGCTGTGGGGTCTTGGCGGCTTCGTCGCGCTGGTGTTGCTCCTCGTGCTCGCGGTCGTGGGCTACGCGCTCACTGACAGCGGCAACAAGCGGATCAAGAACTTCGCCGTGGACAAGGTGAACCACACCATCCGCGGCGAGCTCGCGGTGGGGAAGCTCGTCTTCCGCGGCAATCACCTCGTGCTCGAAGACGTCGCGCTCAATGATCCCGACGGCGAGCCCGTCGCCCACATCGAACGCGCCGAGGTCCGGCTCAACCTCTCCGCGCTGCTCCACAAGACGCTGGATGTCACCTCATTGGACGTCGAACGGCCGCAGCTCCTCGTCGTCAAAGACGCGGACGGCACGAACGTGCAGCGCGCGATCGAGCTGATTCAGCCGAAGGAGCAGACACCGAAACAGCAGAATCAGAAAAAGAGCAGCTTCAGCGTGAAGGTCGAGAA
>JBJMQN010000202.1:0-3502 GCA_045802665.1 Myxococcaceae bacterium
ACGCGGACGTGGTCGGAGATGCCGGGGTTCGCTGAGCAGTTACGGCGCCCTGCTCTCCTCGATCAGCTGGTACAGGCCGCGCGATTTCCACTCAGGATGCCCGTACTCGAACGAGCCGGCGGGCTGCGTGACGTCCACGGCACACTGCTCGCCCGCGTGACCAAGCTCGTGCGGCAACGAGTTCGACGGATCTCGCCAGTGATCGTTCGCGACGCGGATCCCGCCGTAGTCGCACAACGTCTCGCCCGCTCGGGGCTTCCCGTCCATCCCGGGGAACGAGTGCCCGTCTGAGCCGGGCTGCACGCTCACCGCGTACCCGTGGATGTTCGTCACGAAGGCAGCACGCGAGAACCCGGGCGCATCGCCCATCAGCGCCACCGTCCTGCTCACTACAGCCTGAAAGCCGTCGCAGTCACTCGCGTCGTCGAGGAGTTGGACGCCCTCCGCCGTCGTGCACACCGCGCCCATGCCGCAGCCGCTCAACACGAGCAGCAGCGCCAGCGCCCCGAAAATCCGCCCCATCCTCCCCCACCCCCGCGGCGACGAAGGTGGGTGGCAACCTCACGCCCAACCATTGGTGGGAACGGCAACGGCCGGTCACTCACGTGCTCAGGTGCGAACGGGAGGTGAGTTGAGGCAGAGTCTCGCCCGTCTCGAAGTCCGGGGAGCTCAAGACCATGCCGAAGATTTCGAAGGTGAAGATCGACGATCTCGTCGCCGCCAGCCGCAAGTACGTGGATGCGCAGGTGAAGAAGGCGGACGTGAACGGCAACAAGGTGCTCACGCAGACCGAGGCGAAGAAGCTCGCGACGGACCTGCAGGACAACTTCTCCGCGTCCCAGTTCAAGCTTCCGAACGGAAGCGTGACCGCGAAAGACATCGCCCGCGAGTTCACGGTGATGGTCGAGGCGTGGGCGAAGGCTTCCGACAAGAACGGCGATGGCTACCTGACGGCCACCGAGGCGAAGGCGCTCCCGCAGACGTTGCGCGACAACTACCTCGACTTCGCGACGACCCAGAGCAAGGTCGCTGACCAGCAGCACGTGACCGCTGGCACGCTCAGCACGCACGACACCACCCCGAAGGCGCGCATCGCCGAGCACGAGAAGGCGTTCGGGAAGAGCTCCGTCTCGTACCAGGACGCGTTCAGTAAGGCGCTGAAGGCGCTCGCGACGGACGAGTACGGGGTCCGCGGCTTCGTCGCTGATAACGGCGGCCCGGACGGCACCGGCATCTCCGATCAGAAGAAGATCACCGCGGAGGTGAAGAAGATCCTTAAGGAAGGGTCGCTCGAGCTCGTCGAGAAGGATGAAGAGATCCCCACCGGCGAAGACAACAAGGACTACTGGATCTTCGCGCTGCACAGCGACGCGGGCGTGCTCGGCGACAACGGCGTCTGGGCGGTGGTCGATCGCAAGACCGGCGAGGCGTCGGTGGAGACGTTCAACTAACGCGCCTCACGGACGCGTCATGTCCTCGTCGCACTCGGTCTTTGTGTGGCAGACCGAGTCGCAGCCGTCCACGCCGCAGGGGTAGCAGCAGAACAGCCCTTCCCCGCATTCCCCCGGGGACTGGCCCTGCAGGGACTGAGGATGTCGGCGGCCGTACGCGCAGACCTCTCCGTGGCCGAGCAGCTTCGGGCTCACGCCTCCGTCGCGTACTCGCGAGGTGCCCGCGTCGGTTTTGGACGCGACGCCGGCATCGGAGCTCGTCACCGAGGCGCCCGCGTCGACGCCTGCGTCGCGGCCACCCGAATGTCTGGACGACCGGGGCGCGGCAGCGACGAGCAGGAGCATGGCGACGCAAGCGAGTAAGGGCTTCGTTGGATTCATGGCCGCGTTCGGACGCATGGGCCCATCAAAGCTTCAATCGGCGCATCAGTGCTTCAACACCTCTTCGGTCGCGGTCAGCAGCGGCTCGGACGTCACCGGCAATCCCGAGGCGTTCATCATCCACGCATCCGGCGTGACGCTCCCGAACTTCGCCATCCGTTCGAACTGGTCCCCGAGCTTGCCGCCCTTCTTCAGCGCGCCTTCGATCTGGAACGCGATCAGGTGCCCGATGGGGTAGTCCGTCACGTAGAGCGGATACGCGATCGTGTGCGAGTAGATCCCGAGCAGCGTGGTGTCTTTCCCGCCGAGCACAGGCGCGTAGTACTTGTTCCACACGTCGCGTGAGAGCTTCACCACCGCGTCGCGGAACTGCGCGGGCGTCGCGTCCGGGTGCTCGTAGAGCCAGTGCCACGACCCGATGTCGACCAACGCGACACCGGCGATCTCCCACGTCATCCAGAAG
The DNA here is from genome assembly GCA_045802665.1 of Myxococcaceae bacterium. Taxonomy (GTDB): domain Bacteria; phylum Myxococcota; class Myxococcia; order Myxococcales; family Myxococcaceae; genus JBJMQN01. The sequence goes on from JBJMQN010000202.1 coordinate 2,296, forward strand.
TCGTTGAGCACGCGCATCTTCTCGTCCTCAGGCGACGGCTTCGCGAGCCCGAGCAGCTGGAGATCGCGCGCCTGGAACACGAACGCCAGCGCCTCGGTGAACGCGTTGTTCGGCACGCCCTGCAGCAGCGTGTGATCGACTTCGTAGAGGCTGAACACCTGCTCGACGTTGTGACCGAGCTCGTGGACCGCGATGTTGTAGCCCTTGTAGTCCATGCCGTTCGGCCCCACGCGCGTGCGCAGGTGCGGGAAGTCGCCGCGCCGCATCGCCTGCATCGCGTGGCCCGCGCCGCGCGAGGGATCCACCTTCACCTTGCTCGCCACGAACTGCGCCTTCTCTTTGCTGAACCCCAGCGCCTGCAGGATCCGCGGGATGTCCTTCGCGAAGGCGTCCGGCGTCGGGTACTTCTTGCGCGTGATCGCATCGAGCTCGCTCTCGGGGCGTCCGCCGGCGGGCTTGAACCCGGGGTACCAGATGTCCTGCGGCCCCAACTTCCGCCCGAGCTTCTTCTCGATCTCCGCGGCGACCTTCGGCACCACCGGCGACTCGAGCACCGACTTGAGCATCGCGACGACGCGCTCTTCCGGGATCTCGCGCTGGAGCTCGAAGCTGCGGAGGATCGCCGTCGGCGCGATCGGCGAGTAGGGATCGGCCGCCTTCGCGGTCTTGTACTGCGCCATCCACTTTGCATAGCGGATGTCGGGCTCGTTGCCCGTCGCGCCGTCCTTCTTCGCAGCCGGCGCGGAGGCCTCGAGCTCGCTCTCGGGCGTGGGCGTCACCTTGTTCGAGACCGGATCCCAATCGAGCCTCGGGTTGTCGATCACCGCGGCCGGGATCGTCTGCGTCACGATCCGGTCCATCACCGCGAGGATGAGCTGCTGCTTGAGCGAGCCCGTGTCCTTGTCCGCGTAGTCCGCCTTCAGCTCGTCCCGCAGGTTCCAGTGGGAGATGAGGCGGAGGTCCTTCGGGAACGGGCGCTCGCCCTTCGGTCCGAGAAGGTGGTGCATCCAGATGTTGTAGCCGGCGATGTACTCGTCAGCGGCGGCGGCGGCCTCGGTCTGCGCTTGCTGAATCTCGGCGGGCACTCGGCGGTTGAAGCGGCCGGCGAGCCGGACCTCGGCCCACTGTCTACGGGTGTAGTCTTTCTGGTGCTCCTGCCGCTCTTGCAGTGTGGTCAGGGGGAAGTTGAGCAGCACCACGAACGCGA
>JBJMQN010000203.1:0-10407 GCA_045802665.1 Myxococcaceae bacterium
CGAGATGCGCGAGGCGCTGGAGGAAGTGGCGCTGGAGTCCGGGGTGCACGTGGGGCCGTCGTCGCTCGGCGGGTATGTCGAAGCGGACGAGGAGGAGAATTCGCTCGTCTCGATGATGGGGCGAGCGGCCGGGACCACGCAGCCGGGGACGGGCGCGCGGCTCGGAGCAGGGCCTGCGCCTCGAACCGGCGGCTACGCGGCGTATCGGGGAAAGAATCCGTCGAAGCCGGGCGCCACCACGGTGGATCCGCCGGTCCCGTCATCGCCGCGGCATCACACCGAGCGCGTGGAGAAGGACGCGATCGAAGCGCGCCTCAAGCGCAAGCCGCTCATGTTCGTCGGCGCCGGAATCGCGGCGACGGTGATCGCTATTTTCGCGGTGCTGATCTTCGCCAGGCCGCACGACGTGGAAAAGCCTGAGCCCGTGAAGCCGCTTCAGGTCGCGCAGACCACCCAGAAGACGGCGCCGCTGCTGCTCCCGGATCCGACCGAGGCGATGAAGAAGGATCCCCCGAAGGAGGACACCGTGAAGGTCGTTCCTCAGGTGGAGCAGAAGCAGGTCGTGCAGGTCGCCGCGAAGTCGAACCCGGTGGAGAAGTCGCATCCCAAGAAGGTCGTCGTCGCTTCCGCCGAGGAGAAAGCGCCGCCGGCTCAGGAAGAGGCGATCCCGGAAGGCGAAGGCACGCTGCGCATCAGCACCGATCCGCCGGATGCCACCGTGTTCATCAGCGGCTCCAACAAGGGCACCACGCCGCTCAACATGCGGGACGTGAAGAGCGGGAAGTACCTGGTGGAGATCGTCGCCAAGGGCGGGCGCGGCTCGTGCGCGGTGAAGGTGATGCCGAACAAGACGACCAAGGTCCGGTACGACTTCGATCAGAAGCGCTGCTCGTCGGACTTCTGAGGTTCAGCGGTTGGTGGTGCTCGGCGCGGAGGCGATGAAGAACACAGCTCCAGCCGCGATGACCGCCGCACCGCCGATTCCCCAGACCCACGGGCTCGAGTACCAGGGCTTGAGGCCCGCGATGGTCACTTGCAGCGGCGAGCCCGGGCTCGCGGACTGGCCCAGCGTGTTCCCCTGATCATCCAGCGCTTCGAGGTAGTACCAGGCGGTGAAGTCGTTGCCGCCCTCGGGCGCGGGGATGTGCGTGGTGCATTCGTTCTGCACGCAGCGCAGCGGTGTTGAATAGAACGGCCCGTTCACCGCGAGCGCGTGACGGAGCAGCAGCTTTCGCACGCGCTTCTTCGGATCCGTGTAGTGCACCCGCAGCACGTCCGGCGGATCATCTGCCTGACGCGGATCCACCTCGATGCGCGGCCGTTCGGCCATCAGGTCGCGGACCTTGTCGAGGAATTGCTGCTGCTTCTGTGGCGCGGAGGCCGGGGCGCGCAGCGTGGGATCCAGATCCAGCGCTTCGATCGCGCGGCGCTGCGCGTTCACCTCGTCGCCGAGAATCAGATGGAGAAAGCCGAGCTCCATCAGCGCCCGCGCGCGCTCCTTCACTGGACGAACCGGCTCGCCGAGGTAGCGCTGGTATTCGACGACGGCCTCTTCGTAGCGGAGATCCTCCGCGAGCTTCCGCGCGTTCTGCAGCGTGGGCGAGATGTCCGGCGGAGGCTTCGGCGTGCTCGCGGTCAGCACCACGGACCGCAGCGGCGCATCGGCCGGCGGAGCAGCGGTGAGGATGACGGCGGCGAGGAGCGTCGCGAACATCGGTGCGGCGAACGTATCAGGCGCCGAGGCAGCGGCCAGTGCGGTGTCGCCGGACGAGACCTCTTTCACGGAAGTAGTGGAACGGCGCGCACAGATGCACCGGCGCTACGCCGAACTCAAACCGGCTGGCAGACCTGGCGCAGAATATCGAGCGACTCGAGCGCCTTGCCCGCGCCCATCACCACGGACGACAGCGGATCTTCCGCGAGGAACACCGGCAGACCGGTCTCTTCGCGGAGCAGCGTGTCGAGGTTCTTCAGCAATGCGCCACCGCCGGCCAGCACGATGCCGCGATCCGCGATGTCGCCCGCGAGCTCCGGCGGCGTGCGCTCCAGCGTCATCTTCACCGCTTCGACGATCCCGTTCACCGGCTCGGCCAGCGCGTCGCGGATTTCGTCGGAGGTGATGGTGAGCGTGCGCGGAACACCGGCCACGAGGTCGCGGCCCTTGATCTCCATCGTCATCACTTCGTCGGTCGGGTACGCGGTGCCGATGCCGATCTTGATGAGCTCGGCGGTGCGTTCGCCGATGAGGAGGTTGTACTTGCGCTTCACGTACTGAATGATCGCTTCGTCGAGCTTGTCGCCGCCGATTCGCACCGACTTCGCGAACACGATTCCCGCGAGCGAGATCACCGCGACGTCGGACGTTCCGCCGCCGATGTCGACGATCATGTTGCCGGAGGGCTCGGTGACCGGAAGGCCCGCGCCGATCGCGGCCGCCATCGGCTGCTCGATCAGATAGACCTCGCGAGCGCCGGCGTTCTCTGCCGCTTCGCGCACCGCCCGGCGTTCGACTTCGGTGATGCCGGACGGGATGCCGATGATGATGCGCGGCTTCACCAGCGTCTTGCGGTTGTGCGCGCTCTGGATGAAGTAGCGCAGCATCGCCGCGGTGATCTCGAAGTCCGCGATGACGCCGTCCTTCATCGGGCGGATGGCGACGATGTTGCCCGGCGTTCTGCCGAGCATTTCCTTCGCCTCTTTGCCGACGGCGAGGACCTTCTTGCCGCCGCGAGCGTCCTGCTGCACCGCGACCACGGAGGGCTCGTTGGACACGATGCCCTGTCCACGGATGTAGATGAGCGTGTTGGCGGTCCCGAGATCGATCGCCAGATCGCGCGACAGCAGCGTGTGGAACCAGTCGAACATAGTGGCGGGGCCTGAACGCCCGGCGGAGCGCCGAAAATCTTTGGCTGCGTCACAGTAATCACAACGCTCACCCTGGGTACAGGAAATCTGCCTGAGATCTCTGAGAGTTATGCGACCAACAGCAGGCGCTCAGGGCTCGGATGACGCAGCGCGACGGCTCGCCCAGAGAAATACCGGCGGTAATACGGCGAGGGCGATGAGGTCTGTGGGATCCGAAACGCTCGCGGCGTGCGCTCCGAACGGCGAGAGCAGAAGCCCCGAAAACCGGACGTAGAGCTCGCTGCAGGCGGGGACGAGTTTGATCAACGTGAAGACGATCGCGAAGAGGATCGTCACCGCCGCGATGATTCGGATGGACGTGCGCTGACGGTCACTCACCGGCGATGCATCTGCGTGCCGCGAGTCGTTTGCGCGGGGCCCTCCTGCCGATGCTCCTGCCCGTTGCTGTCTGCGCATCAGCATCAACGCGATTTCGCAGACGACGATCGGCGCGAGCAACAGGCCGGCGAAGTCGGAGAGTTTTCCGGTCAGCCACGACGGGTGCGCGTGCTTCAGCCAGTGATCGTTCAGCAGCAGCACCAGCAGTGCCGCGATCGGCAGGGGATGAACGATCAGCGATTTGCGCGCGTCGCCTGCCTGCACGCTCGGCAGAGTACCGCGCGGCAGCCCGTCGCTCGCGTGATCATCTTCCGGTCATGCGGCGGAAGTTGAAGGGGGCGTCGGTCGTCATCACCGGCGCGAGCAGCGGAATCGGGCGGGCCACCGCGTTGCTGCTGGCGAAGAAGGGCGCGTGGTTGACGCTCGTCGCTCGGCGGGAGGAGCCGCTGGAGACGTTGCGTGCCGAGGTGGAACGCTCGGGCGGAAGGGCGCTCGTCGTCGCCGCCGATGTCACCGAGACAGAGGCCTTGAAGGACGCGGCCCGTCTCGCGAATGCGACGTACGGCGGCATCGACGCGTGGGTGAACAACGCGGGCGTGTTCGTGATGGGAGATCTGGAGAGCACGCCGGACGACGTGTTCCACCGCACGATGGAGGTGAACTTCCACGCGTACGTCTACGGGGCTCGCGCGGTGCTGCCGTTTCTGCGTTCGCGCGGACGCGGCGTGCTGATCAACGTGGGCTCGATGGAGAGCCGGATCACCGCGCCGTACGCCACGGCCTACGCGTCATCGAAGTTCGCGGTGCGTGCGCTGAGCAAGTCGCTGCGGCAGGAATTGCGCGGGAGCGGGATTGAAGTCTGCACCGTGATGCCGCCCGCGGTGGACACGCCGCTGTTCGAGCACGGCGGCAACTTCGCTGGAAAGAAATTGCGGCCGCCGGATCCTGTTCTTTCGCCAGAACGGATCGCCGCTGCCATCGCCTCGTGCATCCTGCGGCCGCGTCCCGAGATCATCGGCTGGCGGCACACGCCGGACGCGTGGCTCAAGCGCGGGATGAAGGCGGCGCTCGTCACCGGGTTGGGCTCAGTGGCGGTGCGGCTCATCGCGGGACGCAAGAAGCGAAAAGGTCTGCGGCGATTCATGCCGGCGTTCCGATAGCGCTTCACGGCCGACGGCTTCAGCGATCAGCGCTTCAGCGAGTACTTCGCGATCGCGTAGAGCGCTCGGACTCCGTCTTTCCAGCCGATCTTCTTTCCCTCTTCGTACGTGCGCCCGTAGTAGCTGATGGGCACCTCGTAGACGGCCCAGCCTCCGCGAGCGACCTTCGCGGTGATCTCCGGCTCGATGCCGAACCGGTTCTCCTCGATGGTGATGCTGCGGATCACCTCGGACTTGAAGGCTTTGTAGCAAGTCTCCATGTCCGTCAGGTTCAGGTTGGACGTCGCGTTGCTCAGCGTGGTGAGGAAGTTGTTGAGCAGCGAGTGCCAGTAATAAAGCACCCGGCGCTTGTCGCCGATGAAGCGGCTGCCGAAGACCACGTCCGCCACGCCATCGATGATCGGCTGAATGACGCGCGGGATCTCGGCCGGGTCGTATTCGAGATCCGCGTCCTGCACGATCACGATGTCGCCAGAGGACTCCGCGAAGGCGCGGCGCAGCGCGGCGCCCTTGCCCTGGTTCTTCTCCTGCAACAGGACCTTGAAGGTGTTCTTGTTCTTCGGCTTCGCGTCCGGGATCGCCTTGATGCCGTTCTGCGCGATCTCCTCGAGGAGCTGGCGGCTGCCATCCTTCGAGCAGTCGTCGATGAGGACGATCTCTTTGGGGAAATCCACCGCCACCACTCGGCGGAGGATCTCCGCGAGGGTTCGGATCTCGTTGTAGACGGGCATGACGACGGAGACGAGCAAGCGGGCAGTCCCTCCTCGGACGGCGCGCGCTTAGCGCACCCGTTCCAGTCCGGCAAACGGTTTCCCCCAAAGCCTGTGCCGCCACTCTCCACCGAAACCCGGGGCGCTCACCGAGCGGACAGGCAGGCATCGCGATCGTTGGGACGGGGCACCACCGTGGGATAGGTTGCCGCGGCTCGCTTGCAGACCGACTCCTCCGGCCACGGTTCCTGTCCGAAGTGCCAGAAAGCCGTCGACGGTCTGCCCAACTTCTGCCCGAGCTGCGGCGAAGACCTGCGCGGCCTCACTCCGCTCTCGGACACGCTCTCCGGCACCGCTGAGGGTCGCCTCATCGAGGGGCGTTATCGGCTCCGCGAGAAGCTGGGCGAAGGGGGGATGGGCTCGGTCTACAAGGTCGAGCACGTGCGGATGGGGAAGATCTGCGCGCTGAAACTGCTGCGCCCCGAAGTCGCCACCGACAAGAAGCTCAAGACGCGTTTTCATCAGGAGGCGCGCGTCGTCAGCAAGCTCTCGTCGCAGAACACGATTCAGGTGTTCGACTTCGGCGAACTGGAGGACGGCAGCCTCTACATCGCGATGGAGTACGTCTCCGGGCGGGACCTCTCGTGGATGCTGCGGGCGCAGGGCACGTTCAGCGAAGAGAAGGTGATGGCGATCGGGATTCAGGTCCTGTCGTCGCTCGCCGAGGCGCACGACAACGGCATCATCCACCGCGACATCAAGCCCGCGAACGTGATGGTGGTGAAGCGGCGCGAGCGCGACGATCTCGTGAAGGTGCTCGACTTCGGCATCGCGAAGCTGCACGAGTCCGAGGACCGAAAGCACATCACCGGCGCAGCGGATTTCATCGGCACGCCTTCGTACATGTCGCCGGAGCAGGCGAAGGGCGAGGCGCTGGACGCGAGGAGCGATCTCTACTCGGTGGGCGCGATGCTGTTCGAGCTCGCGTGCGGCAAGCCGCCGTTCGAGGCCGCCACGCCGATGGCGATCGTCACCAAGCACCTGTCCGAACAGCCGCCGCGGTTTCAGGAGCTCGCGCCGGACAAGGTGATCTCGCCCGCGTTCGAGCAGATCATCCGCAAGGCGCTCAGCAAGGACCGCAAGGATCGCTTCAGCTCGGCGGACGAGATGCGAGCGGCGCTGGAGAAATTGCACCGCGCGCTGGCGCAGCTCCCCAACGACTTCACGCCGCTGCCTGATCAGGACACCGCGGAGATGGCGCGCCGCGAGGACTTCGACCGGTTCGAACGAGGGCTGCGCTGGCGGCGGACGCTGTTGCCGCTGCTCACGGTCGCGCTGCTCTCTGCAGGCGGGTTTTACGGCTGGCGCTGGTTCAACGCGTCGCCGGTGATCAACGGGTTTCCGACGGCCGAGCAGGAGCCGGACAACATCCCGCAGCAGGCGACCCCGATTCGCCTGGGCGACGCAATCACCGGGACGATTGGGCCGGGTCCTGACGCCACGACGTCAGACATCGATGTCTTCAAGCTGGAGCTCGCGCAGACCACGCCGCTGACGGTGAGCGTGACGGGTGTGGACGGTTTGAACCTCGTCGTGGATGCGCACTGGCTCAAAGCCGGAGCGGGGAGCAGCGACAAGCCCGAACGCGTGCTGCTGCTGGACGATGCCTCCGAGAGCAAGGGCGAGCGGATCGACGGACTCGTCGTCGAACCGGGAACGCTCTTCGTCCGGGTGCAGGAGCATCCACACGTACTGGAGAAGAATCCGCTCCGAGCGCCACGTGAAAAATCCATGGTGCCGTACACGCTGCGGATCACCCGGTTGGATGTCGCGAACGGCGTCGCAGAGCGCGAGCCGAACGACACGGTGAAAGCGGCGCAGCGAATCGCGGATCCGAAGCAGCCGATCGTCGCATTCGGTGGCGCGTACGTGCCGATGACTTCCGACACGCGGACGCAGAGCTGGGCGAGCCAGGACTTCTTCGCGGTGGCGGAGGATTGGGCGCCGTCGGTGAGCGCGATCGTCGTGCCGCCCGCGGGTGGGCAGCTGTTCGCGATCGACGCTGCGTCTGGCGAGGTTCCGGGTGAGAAAGAGGCGAAGAACTCGGACGTGAAGAAGCTCATCAAAGAGGGCAATGCGCTGTGCCCCGCGCCGTGCGCCGACAAACCGGTCGTCGTTCCGCTGAAGGCGCTGAAGGGCGACGGCTACGTGCTGCACGTCGAGCCCGCGGCGGGTGCGGCGGAGCCGGGCACTTCCTATCTGGTCGCGTTCATCTCGGGCGGCGAGCGCGGATTGGATTCGGCGATGTCGCTCGCGAAGACGCTGGATGAGGATCGGCGCACCGCGGCGGCTGCGGAAGTGCTGGAGCTCGCGATCGCGCAGTTCCCGGAGTCGAAGCAGGCGGCTGAGGCGCGCGAGTTGGCGGAGAAGTGGAAGCCGCTCGCGAAAGACCAGCCGTGACGGGGTTGGGGTGAGCTGACCACCTTTGAGCGCGTGATCGGCTGCCACTCGGCGTAGATTAAGAGCGCCTTGTGGCTACCGATGATCATCGCCCTGGTGCTCTTCGCCGCGTGCAACGTGGCGGCGGCGATGGTGCTGCGGCGCGCGACCCCGGATGAAGCAATGCGGGAGCAACTCACTGACATCGTGGCTCGCGGCCGCAGAGGCGCGCTCCCGGCGGTGCTGCTGCTTGTCGTCGGTTACCTCATCTGGCGACAGGTGGATCCCGTTCACGCGGAGCCGCTCTACATGAGCGCGATCATGCTCGTGCTGGGCGTGATGCTCGCGCGGGTCATCTACTGCTGGCTGAGCTCCATCCGGGTCGTGAAGGATGACAAGCCGCTGCGATACCGCGTCGCTGGCGCGTATTCATTGGAGCTCGCAGGAATCCTGCTCGCGTGCGCCGTCGCGCGATTCCTCTGAGGCCCCCCCTCCAACCAGGCAGACGTCGCCTGTCCGCTCGCCTCCTCGAAGACGATTCAACTGCCGCGTGTTTGCCCACACTCGCCTTCGCGCGCTAGATCGTGCCCCCTTCATTTTTCACGCACCGAGGACAAATCCATGCGGCAGCCCGTCTCCCAGTCCGTTCCCCGTCACGAGAACTACATCGGTGGTTCCTGGGTGCCGCCGTCCACCGGCAACTACTCGCAGAACCTGAACCCCGCGGATCGCGACGACGTCGTCGGCGAGTACCCGCTGTCCGGCAAGAAGGACGCTGAGGCCGCGATCGCCGCCGCGAAGGCCGCTTTCAACGACTGGGCGTCGATGCCCGGCCCCTCGCGCGGCCGCATCCTGCTCAAGGCGACGCAGCTCTTCAAAGACCGGCTCGACGACTTCGCTCGCATGCTCTGCCGCGAAGAGGGCAAGACGTTCATCGAGGCGAAGGGCGAGATCATGAAGGGGATCAACCTCTTCGAGTTCTACTCGGGCGAGGGCTACCGCATTCACGGCAAGACGCTGCCGTCCGAGACGCGCTCCTCCTTCACGTACACCATCCGTCAGCCGCTGGGCGTGGTCGCGCTGATCACCCCGTGGAACTTCCCGTTCGCGATTCCGGCGTGGAAGTCCGCGCCCGCGCTGATCACCGGCAACTGCGTCGTGATGAAGCCGGCGTCGAATACCCCGGGCACGGCGACGATGCTCGCGCAGGTGCTGCACGACGCGGGGCTGCCCAAGGGCGTGTTCAACCTCGTCTCCGGTCCCGGCGGCGCGGTGGGCAACACGCTCGTGGATCACCCGGATGTGAAGGCGGTCAGCTTCACCGGCAGCAACTCCATTGGCCTCGCCCTCAACGAGCGCGCGGCGAAGCGCGGCATCAAGGTCACCGCGGAGATGGGCGGCAAGAACCCGGTCGTCGTGATGGACGACGCGGACCTGAAGCTCGCGATCAGCGGCATCCTCGGCGGCGCGTACGGCTCCACGGGTCAGCGCTGCACCGCCACTTCCCGCGTCGTCGTGCACAAGGCGATCGCGAAGGAAGTGATCGACGGGATCATCGAAGGCGCCCGGAAGCTGAAGGTCGGCAACGGCCTGCACGAGGGCATCGACATGGGCCCGGCCGTGGACGAGGGCCAGCTCAAGACGGATCTCGAGTACATCAAGATCGCGCAGGACGAGGGCGCTCGGCTCGCGATTGGCGGCAAGCGGCTCACCGGCGGCGCGTACGACAAGGGCTTCTTCGTGGAGCCCACCGTGTTCACCGGCGTGCGCCCCGAGATGCGCATCCACCAGGAAGAGGTCTTCGGACCCGTCGTCGCCGTGGCTGAAGCCAACGACTTCGAAGAGGCGCTCCACATCGCCAACAACGTCGAGTTCGGCCTGTCCGCGTCCATCTACACGCGCGATGCGAACGTCGCGATGAAGTTCGTCGAGCGCTCCGAAGTGGGCATGGTCCACGTGAACAACCCCACCGTGGGCGGCGAAGCTCAGCTCCCGTTCGGCGGCTGGAAGTCCACCGGCGTCGGCGAGCGCGAAATGGCGGAAGAGGGCGCGCAGTTCTTCACGCAGCTCAAGACCGTCTTCTTCGACTACACCGGCCAGATCCGCACGTCGAAGATCTACTGAGCCGCGACAGCGGCCACATCGGCGTCCCCTGAGCCCGCACCGGCGATCCGAGGCAGTGTTTTGGGTTCAATTCACCCTGCGCTGCCCGCCGCCGACGTTTGACTACACTGTGGTTGGAGGTAAGGCCGGACCTGGTGTATAGCGGGCGACCCTCTCGGAGTCGTCCATGGTTGGTCTCTTCCTCGTGCTTTCGCTGGGTGCCGCGCCCGTGTCGGGGCCTGCCCCCGGCCTGAGTCCTCAGTCGCAGGACGCCTTCAAGGCGTGGTTCACCAAAGGCGAGAGCCTGTTCTCCGAAGGCGACTACGGCGCCGCCATCTTCGCGTTCAAGCAGGCGGAGAGGCTGCGCGCCACGCCCGAGGTCGCGTTCGATCTCGCCAAGTGCCACGAGAAGATCGGCGACACGGCGTTCTCCACCTTCTACTACCGGCTCTATCTGCGCCGTGCCCCCACCGCCGGCGACGCGCTCGAAGTCGCGGAGATCCTCGGCGACGTCCTCTCCAAGGCCGAGGCAAACGGCCGCGGGCTTCTGGAGATCGACAGCGGCGAGCAGGGCACCGTCGTCGTGGACGGCATCAGCTATCCCGAGTTCCCGGTGGCGGTGTTCCTCGCGCGGGTGCAGGTGCACGGCACCCGGGTGGAGCTGCCCGGGGGCAAGCTGTGCGCGGAGGTCACCGCGAGCGACGTCTCGGTGGCGGTGAGCGCGCGCGAGGAGCGCCGCTACGCGGGCACGC
>JBJMQN010000204.1:0-12182 GCA_045802665.1 Myxococcaceae bacterium
CTCGAGCAGGCGTCGAAGTATCTGCGGAAGCTACGCGACAACATGCTGCGCAACCCCTTCGCGTTCGGGCACCTGCTGCTCGCGGCGGATTCGTACGTGGACGGCGCGCCGGAGATCGCCATCGTGGGTCCGCGCGCCGAAGCTGCTCCGCTGCTCGAGATCGCGAACCACCGCTACGCGCCGACGTACTCGGTCGCGCTCCACGATCCTTCGTCGAAGATCCCGGACGTGCTGGCTGCGACGCTGACTGATCGGCCGCTGCAGAACGGCAAGCCCGCTGCGTACGTCTGCCGCCACTTCTCCTGTGATGCGCCCGTGACTTCGGCGCGCGAGCTGGAAGGAAAGCTCTGATGCTCAACGACACCGAAGCGCTGCGCTGGGATCTGTCCGACATGTACTCGTCGCCGGAGGATTCCGGACTGCACGACGATCTCGGACGCGCTCGCGGACTGGCGGATGCGTTCGCGGAGAAGTACCGCGGCAAGGTCGCGTCGCTCGGTCCTGGCGAGCTGCACCAGGCGCTCATCGCCTTCGAGAAGCTGATGGAGGCGGTCTACCGGCCGCAGATCTACACCTCGCTGCTCTTCTCGCAGAACACCGCGGACGAGAAGGCGCAGGCGCTGCTCAACAAGGCGCGCGAGGCATCCACCGACACGTTCAACCGCGTCGCGTTCTTCGACGTGGAGCTGAAGAAGCTCTCGGACGATCAGCACCGCACGCTGCTCGCCGCGCCGCAGCTTCAGAACTACCGGCATTATCTGCTCGCGCTGCGGAAGTTCGCGCCGTTCACGCTCAGCGAAGCTGAAGAGCGGCTCTCCGCCACGAAGAGCCTCACCGGCAAGGCGGCGTTCAGCCAGCTCTACACGGAGGTCAGCAGCCGGATCCGGATTCCGATCCAGGTCGACGGGGAGAAGCGGGAGGTCAACGTCGCTGAGGCGCGCGCGCTCCGAAGCTCCCCCGACCGCGACCTCCGCCGCCGCGCCACCGACGGGCTCATGAAGGCGTTCGAAGAGCAGAGCCACGTGCTCAACTTCTGCTTCAACACGCTCTTTCAGGACCACAAGCTCGAGACCGAATTGCGCGGGTACAAGTCGGTGACCGACCCGACGTACCTCGATGACGAGCTCTCCGAGGAGGTCGTGGAGAGCCTGATGAAGACCACCGAGGCGCACTATCCGCTCGCGCAGCGGTACATGCGGCTGAAGGCCAGGGCGCTGGGGCTCAAGGACTTCGCGTCGCATGACGTCCTCGCGCCGCTGGAGAGCTCCGAGAAGAAGATCTCGTTCGAGGACGGCCGGAAGATGGTGCTCGATGCGTTCGGCGCGTTCGAGCCGCGCTTCCGCGAGATCGCCTCCGAGTTCTTCGACAAGCGCTGGATCGACGTGATGCCTCGCCCGGGAAAGCGAGACGGCGCGTTCTGCTCCGGCAACGTTCCGTCCGCGCATCCGTACGTGCTGCTGAACTTCCAGGGCCGCATCGAGGACGTGTCCACGACGGCGCACGAGCTCGGGCACGGCATTCACTTCTACCTTTCGCGCAAGCAGACGCCGCTCAACTTCTGGCCCACGACGTCGCTCGCGGAGACGGCGTCGGTGTTCGGCGAGCTGCTCCTCATGAAGCGGCTCATGGAGCAGGAGAAGGATGTGTCCGCGCGGAGAAATCTGCTCGGCGTCCGCATCGAGGACATCATCTCCACGGTGTTCAACCAGGTCGCGTACACGCGCTGGGAGCAGAAGGCGCACGCTCGTCGAGCAGAAGGTGTCGCTCCCGCCGAGGACTACAACAAGCTCTGGCAGGAGGAGCGGCGGCGGCTCTACGGCGAGGCGGTGCAGATGTTCCCGCAGGACCGCTGGGGATGGATCTCCATCGGCCACTTCGTGCACTACCGCTTCTATTGCTACAGCTACGCGTTCGGGCAGCTCCTGGTGCTGGCGCTCTTCGCGAAGTACGAGGAGGAGGGCGCGGCGTTCATCCCGAAGTACGTGGAGCTGCTCAGCTCGGGAAGCTCCGACACGCCGCAGGCACTGCTCAGCAGGATGGGCGTGAACATCGCGGACCCGGACTTCTGGGCCCGCGGGTTCAAGACGCTGGAGACCCTGCTGGATGAGTTCGAAGCGCTGCTCTGATCAGTGCGTGCGCGTGCTCGCGTTCAGCGTGAGCGCGCCGCCGCTCGAGGAGCCCTGCGTGTTGTCGTAGATCTTGAGCGACGTACCATCGAGCCGCAGGTCCACCGCGTTGACGAGCGAGCCCTGCGACTTGTCGAACGTGTAGCCGCCGTTGCCGTTCGGCCTCATCAGGCCGCTCGCGAGGTTGGCGATGTCCACGAACACGCTGCCGTCCGAGAAGATCTGCACCTTCGCGTTGACGGACTCGCTCAGGAGCTGGCCATCGCGCGAGAAGCCGCCTTTCAGCGTCACGTCGGACTGGTAGATGCCCGGGGTCGCCGGAGTGCGCGCGGCGAGTAGCGAAGAGAGGTCCAGTCCCGCCGGCTGCGCCTGCTGCGTCGTCCCGTACGTGAACGTCGCCGCAGAAGCGGCGCCGGTCGGAACGTTGGAGCTCGCGAGGTTCCGGTACAGCGTCTTGCCGTCCGACTTGAAGCTGGCGGAGAGATGCGCGGAGAGGTCCATCTCCTCCGGCTTCACCGCCATGTTCGGCATGTGCAGCTCGGACGCTTCCACGCGCTTGCCGGTGCTGTTCCAGATCTCGAACAGCCAATCGCCGGGAGCGAGGCCGCCCGGGAGGTTCTGCGTGCCCGCCGGGACGCGGCGCTCTTCACCGGTCTGAGGATTGATGAGCAGGCCCGTCATTCCCGCCGGAACCTTCGCTTCCACGTTCCAGCTGCGAGTGAGCTTCAGCGACGGGGCAGTGGTGGTGCTGCGTGTCTCAGTGAGCTCCGTGTCCGTCACCACCGAGATGGAGCCCTGGAGCGTGGCGTCGTTCAGCCGGGCGCTCTGGCGGCCCAGCGCGGGGACCTCCACCTTTTCGCCGCGGAGGTACGGGTGCTTCTTCACGTTCAGCGCTGCGATCGCCTCTAGCAGCGCGGGGACGAGGCTCGCCTCCTCGGGGAGAAGACCGGCCACCTGCGCCTTCGTCGCCGCGAAGTGCTTCGCGTCGTTGTACGAAATGGTGTCGGCCTTGTGATCGCCGTTGCGCACGTTCTGGATGCGCATCGCGACGGTCTGAAGATTCGCGGGCAGCTCGCTGATCGCCATCGACTCGGACGGACGAAGGCCGCCGGTCGCCGCACCCGTGGTGATGTGCACGGACTGGCCGAGCCACGCGGGAACGGAAGGCGTGGCGGGCGCAGTCTTGCCATCCCAGGACAGCGCATCCCACGTGGACGGCAGGTGCGTCTTCTCTTGAGGGAGGAGCAGGTTCTTGAAGCGCGAGTCGGTGAGCTCGCGCGTCTCGATGAACCCGTCCTTCGGGAGGCTGGCGATGATGCCGTCGGCGCGGTTGAGCAGCGCGACGTCCTCGGGCGAGAGCTTCGCGAGGTCGATGAGGTTGTCCATCCGGCGCTTCTGGACGTACAGCTTGCTCGTGTCGATTCCGCTGCCGAGGCCGTTGATGTGATTCGGGTTGGTGGGCATCGCTGGGGCGCTCCGGGGGGTGATGAGCGGCGCAGATTACAATTCTCCTGGGACCGGTGCACAGCGGGTAGGCGAGTGAGCAGTCGAGTGTGCAGGTCCTCGTCTCAATCCCCACTTTTGGTGACATGAGACCGAGTGATCTCGCCGGGGATGTCGGCGGTTGGCTGCTCTCGCCTGTGACGTCGGCGATCGCGGCGGTGCGCCGTTCGCGGATGTTCCATCCGGATGGCGTCGTGCTGATGGCGACCGTCGAGCCGGATGGGGACTCCACGCAGCTCGCTCAGCTCGCGCAGAAGCTGGAGGGCTATGCGCTCGTCCGGCTCTCGTCCGCGTGGTGGAAAGGAAATCGCGAGTGGCCGGATGATCTCGGTCTCGCGGTGCGCTTCCGAAAAACCGACGAGGTGAGTCCGGAGGCGGCGGAGGGAGATCAGGATCTACTCTTCGCGACGATTCGAAGTCCGTGGACCACCGTGCTCGCCGTGCTGTCGACGAAGATTCACGACTTTCTCGCGAACGACTACTACGCGGTCTCGCCGTTTCAGGTGGAGGGCGTGGGGCGGGTGAAGTGGCGGCTCGTGTCGTCGCGGCCGGAGACGCACGGTCACTCGCGCGTCGAACGGCTGCTGAACGCGGTGCGATCGACGGGTGCGGTGTTCACGCTGCAGGCGAAGCTGAGCGGCCAGCCGTATCGGAACGTCGCGAAGCTGCGGCTCATTCAGCCGGTGGAGATTGATCAGCGAAGGCTTCGGTTCGATCCGTTCCGCGATGCGCGCGGAATCGTTCCCGTTGGTTTCGTGCAGATGCTGCGACGGGGAGCTTACGCGGGCTCACAGAAGACCCGTTCGCACGTGCAGCAGACCGAGCAGTCCGCCCTCTGAGCTGCTAGTGAAACGCGCATGGCTGACGCGAACTCACGCACCGGACAGACGCGCTACATCAACCCCGAGCTGCTCGATTGGCTGAACAAGCTCCACGCGCCGCACGACGCGGGACTGCAGGCAGCGTTCGACGCGCCGACCACGACCGGCATCCCCGCCATTCAAGTCGGCCCGAGCGAAGGCAAGCTGCTCACGCTGTTCATGAAGCTCGTGAACGCGAAGAAGGTGGTCGAAGTGGGGACGCTCGCGGGCTACTCGGCGGTGCGGCTCGTGAAGGGACTGCCGAGCGACGGACATGTGTGGACGTGCGAGCTGGAGGAGCGCCACGCGCAGATCGCCCGCGAGAACATTTCAAAGGCGGGAGAGGCGGCGCGAGTGACCGTCGTCGTCGGGCGTGCGTCGGATTCTCTGCGCGGGTTGGAGAAGGAAGGCCCGTTCGACGCGGTGTTCATCGACGCGGACAAGGGCAGCTACGACGTCTACGGACGCTGGGCCGCCAGGAACGTCCGACGCGGAGGGCTCATCCTCGTCGACAACGCGTACTACTTCGGGAAGCTGATGGAGGACACGCCGGAAGCCGCCGCGGTGAGGCGGTGCCACGAGGAGGCCGCGAAGGAGTTCGACACCGTGTGCATTCCGACGCCGGATGGATTGGTCGTGGGGATCAAGAAGTAGGGGCGATCGCCTCCGGGCACAGGGTCCCGAACCACCGGGTCACGTGCGCGTGGTCGTCGAGAGCGATTGCTCGGGCAATCACGTACAGGTTCCACGGTGCAAAACTTACGACACCTCTTCGAGCACCGTCCGGCACCACGCCTCGGTCATCCTGTAATCGTCCCGGGCCACGACGCGGGCGATGAAATAGAGCAACGTGGCCATTCCGGCCGGCACCAACGCGAAGATCGCGTGCAGAAGCAGGGGCATCCCGGGGATGGAAGCGGCCACCACCAGCATCGGCAGTGCGAACAAGATCGCCGCCCAGCCCGAGAGCACGGAGCGCGTTCGGAGCGATACCACCGTGCCGCCTGGGAGCGCCTCGAAACTGAGGGTCGTGATCGCGTACAGCGCGTGGATGCGGTTCATCTTGCTGCGACGTCGAATCAGCAACCGGTCCGGCTGCGCCGCGCAGACGAACTCGAACGGCCCGCGTGGGACGAATCTGCGGATCTCGAAGAACCAACGAGAGACCGGTTCGCTGCTCTGAACGATTCTCGCGATCGCCTCCTCGCGCGAGCTCGGAATGAGGAACCGTGACTCCATCCCCGCATTCATGCGGCGCGGGCTGAGCCAACGCAAACTCCAGCGCGGCGCGCTCCGTCCGAGTCACTGCCGCCGCCCAAGCCGACAGTCTTCACCGCTTCCGCTTCACCCGCTTCATCGCCTTATCGATCAACTGCTCCGCCTCTTTCGGCGTGCCCCACCCGAGCAGCTTCGGATCCTTGTTCGCGAAGAAGACCGCTGAGACGAAGAAGTGCGTGAGCTCGTCGCGTTCTCGCGCGGAGAGATCCCGGAACGTCTCCATGTCCTGGTCTCTCGGCGCCTTCACCGGAATGGCGATCAGCCGATCGTTCCGCTCGCGCCCGCCTTCCCCGTCGTTCTGCTCGAGGCGAATGACGCCCAACGGTCGGCACGGGATCACCACGCCCGGATAGCTCGGCACGTCCCAGAGGATCATCACGTCGAGCGGATCTCCATCCTCCGCTTTCGTGCTCGGGATGAAGCCCCAGTCGAACGGGTACGTGTGCCCAAACGAGAGCGGCCGCGCCACCGTGAACGCCTTCAGCTTCGGCTCGTACTTGAGCTTCACGCGGGAGCCTCGCGGCGACTCCACCACCACGTGAAAATCCCCGTCCTTCGTGCGCGCCGGCAGCTTGTCGAGGTCCATGCGCCCAGCATGCTGCCTGCTCACTCGCAGAGCATCCGAGCGGGTTCACCAGTCGACGCAACGCACCAACGTGGGCACCTTCAACGCCATGCGAATGACCGTCTACATGAAGCCGACGTGCGGAATGTCCCAGCGCGCGATGAAGCTGCTTCGCGAACGGGAGATCGCTTTCGACACCATCGACATCTCGAAGGACGAGACGAAGCGCGCGGAGATGATCGATCGCTCAGGCCGTACGACGACGCCGCAGATCTTCGTCGGCGAGTACCACCTCGGTGGCTACGACGATCTCGTCGGCGCGGACGCAAATGGGCATCTGGATCAGCTGCTCGAGGGCGCGGATCAGATGGCGTCGCTGCAGCCGTGACTACTCGACGACCTTCGTCACCTTGAGCTGCCCAATCAGCGGCGTGATCTCCGCGTTGCCCTCTTCACCGACGCCGAAGTGGGTCGCATCCGCGACGGTCTGATTGAACGTCGGGTCGAGCTGGGTCCACTCGCCCACGTACGCCTCCACCCACTCGTGCCAGTAGAACGCGGGAACGCCGTCTTCCTGCTGCATGTAGATGACGCCGTCCACTCGTCTCGCCGGAATCCCCGCGGCGCGCATCAGTGAGACCGCGAGCAGCGAGTGCTCGGTGCAGTCTCCCTTTCGCTGACGAAGCACGTCCGTCGCTCGATCCGCCGAGGCGCCGTAGTCCTTGGTGAGGTTCTGGTAGACCCACTGATTGATCTTCTGCGCGGCGAGGTAAGCGTCCTTCTCGTCGCCGACGATCTTCTTCGACAGCGCGATGATCTCCGGGGCATCCGACTCCACGAGGATCGACGTCTTCAGATACGGCGCGCCCTTCGTCGGATCCTTCACCGGCAGCTTCGCGCGCTTGCCCTTGTCCGGGAACGCGGCGAGCAACGTGACCTCCACCGATCCGTCGCCCTGCTTCTTGTACTTCTGCTTGTACGTATCGACCTGGAACTTCTCCGGCAGGCCGGTCATCACCATCGTCGCTCGGCCCGGCACCTGATGCGCGGTCTCCGGCAGCGGCTTCGGCAGCACGACGCGGGTGAGGCCGAACACCTCCACCTGATCCAGCCGCTTCGCCACAGCCTCGGGCTCGTTCACGGCCTTCATGCTCTGGCCGAAGTTGATCTCCACCATCTCCCCGTCGTCCGTCACCAGCGCCTCGACCGGAACCTTCTCCTTCTCGGAGAGCGTGTTCACCTTGCGCAGATGCGTCTTCACGCCCGAGATGACGCGCGTCAGCGATTCGCCCAGCGTCGTCGCCACGCCGTACGTCTGCAGATCCATCCCGTCCACGACGAAGCCGTTCACGTCCTTGTTCCGCAGCAGCGCCACGCGAACCTGGTCCGCGTCTTCGGCGCTCTCCTTCGCTGACGGCAGGTTCAGCACCTGGTTCGGAAAGTTCGGGCGCTTGCGCACAACGCGAAGTCCCGTCGGCGTGTTCACGCCTTCCAGCGTCTGATCACCGCCGTCGCCGTGCTGCTCGACCGTGAACGAGAGCAGCTTCCCGCCCGGCTTCGCCTCGTAGATGTGGATCTCTTTGTGGTTTCGCTCGGCCACCTTGGTGCCGACGTTCGCCTTGAAGACGAACTCGTTGATGCTCTCGATCTTGTCGCCGGGCGGCAGGAGCTGAACGTCCGTGAAGATGTACCCGACCTTCTGGTTCATCAGGTACAGGCCGAAGTACTCGCCGCCCGCCGGCCGCTTCACCTTCACCACATCCGAAACTTCGCCAGCCGCGAGCGCGACCGTGGCGAACACGGACACCAGCAGGGCAGTGAAGCGGGCTGCGTTGCGATGCATCTTCATCTCCGGACGAACGCGTTCTTAGCGCCATTCAATCCCGGACCGGGATGTGCGCACCACCCGAGCCGCTAGAGCTTCTTCTTCAGAATGATGAGGTCGTCGCCGACCTTGTAGAAATCGCGGAAGCGCGACTCTTCCTCGTACTTCATCGCCTTGTAGAACCCGCGCGTCGGGCCGTACGCCTCGGTCGCTGACGTCTCCACGCGGATGATCCGTCCGCCACGCCGGCGAAGGTCGCCCTCCATCGCGGACACCAGCGTCGCGCCCACACCCTGACCACGGACCTGAGGGTCGGAGGCGATCCAGTAGAGATCGAACGTGCCTTCGGTCATCGGCGTCGGGCCGTAGCAGACGTAGCCGACGATCTTGTTGTCGCGGATGGCGACGAGGACCGAATAGTCCTGACTACCCTGAAGCGAGAGGTCGATGAGCTCGGTGGCGCAGCCCACTTCTTCCGGCGAGAAGGTTTCGATTCGTCCCAGCAGCGCGGCGAGGCTGTCCCTGTGCTGCTGCGCGATCGGTTGAATTTCCATGACTCCGCTCCAGGGAGATCTCCACCAGCCGCTGCGCGAGCGCCGCGAAGTCGATGCCTGCGGCGGCTGCGGACCGGGCAAAGCCGGCCTCGGGGTGAAGGTCACAATTCGGGTTGATGTCTATGACGTAAGGCTCGCCAGAGGATGACAACCGCAGATCCACGCGGCCGTAGTCCCGGCAATCCAGCGCATCGAAGGCCGCGAGCGCGGTCCGAACCACGCGCTCCTGCGTCACCTCGTCCAGCGTGCAGGGGCCCGACGGGCTGTCGATGCACTCGGGCGAATCCAGCTCCCACTTCGCGCGGTACGACACGATGTTGGGGCGGCCTTCGAACGCCTTGCCGAAGTGGATCTCGGAGAGCGGCAGGGCTCGGCGCGGCGAGTTGCCGAGGATGGGGACGTAGATCTCCCGGCCCTCGACGAACCGTTCGACGAGCGCCGGCTGATGGAGGTTCCGCAGCACCCAACCGCACGCCTTCCCCAGCGCCTTCCGATCGTGCACGACCGAATCGAAGTCCACGCCCACTGACGCATCCTCGCGAGCGGGCTTCACGATCAGCGGGAACGGCAGCTCCACCGTCACCACGTCCTCGAGCTTGCTCACGACGTGGAACTCCGGCGTCGCGACGTTGCGCGCTCGCAGCAGCTCCTTCGCCTTGTCCTTGTGGAGCGCGAGGCCCAGGGAGAGCGCGGACGATCCCGTGTACGAGACGCCGAGCACATCCAGCAGCGCCGGCACCGCCATCTCGCCCCGGCTGTCCGCCGCGAGCGACTCACAGAGGTTGATGACGAGATCCGGAGATCGCGCGCGCAGCTCGTCCAGAAAGCCGAAGCTGCCGGAAGGTCCCGCGGTGACGGGCAGCGGCTCAGCGGTGGTGTGGCCCGCGGTGAGCGCGTTCGCGAGAGCTTCCGCGACCTGAATCACTTCTTCCCGAGCTTCGCGTCCTGGGTCCTCCTCCAGAACGTTTTGGTCTCGGTTGTACAGAATCGAGATGTGCAATCGGCCCAGCCCCTTAGCACGCCTCTGTGGGGTTGGACATTTCGCTGTGCGATTTCGGACCCGTGGTACATGCGGTGGCGGGCAGCGCGTGCGAATCCGAGATCCCATCCACGGCACCATCCCCGTCTGCGACGAGGAGAAGGCCGTCATCGACAGCCGCTTCTACCAGCGGCTCCGCCACGTCCGGCAGCTCGGCTTCGGAGAGCTCGCGTTTCCCGGCGCCACGCACACTCGGCACGCGCACTCGTTGGGCGCGATGCACGTCGCCTCTCGGCTGTTCGAGTCCGTCGCCAGCCGAAGCGATCTCCCGGATGACGTCCGCAACCGCTTCCGCACCGCCGTTCGGCTGGCCGTGCTCTGCCACGACATCGGTCACATGCCGCTTTCGCACGCGTCCGAGAGCATCGCGCCGAAGCGCAAGCTCCTGAAGCTTCCGGCGTGGCTGGGCGATGCGAAGGAGGAGCAGGCGTCGCACGAAGATTTCTCCGCGAAGATCCTCGTGGACAGCTCGCTCACGCCCACGATTCAGGAAGCGTTCGGCCCTCTGAACGTCACGCCCGAGGACGTCGCGTTCCTCATCTCTGGAGCCCAGCCCCCGAACGGAGGGGCACGCTTCAGCCACGGCGGAGTGAATTGGGCGCCACTGCTCCGGGCGCTGGTGTCGGGAGAGCTCGACGCGGACCGGATGGATTACCTGCTCCGCGACAGCTTCTACACGGGCGTTCAATACGGCCGGTTCGATCTGGACTGGATCATCTCGAACCTGAACGCGGCGGTGAAGGATGGCTCGGCGTACCTCGCGCTCAGCAAGGCGGCGGCGTTCGCGTTCGAAGATTTTCTGCTCAGCCGCTACCACATGTTCGTGTCGGTCTATCTGCACCACACGTCGGTCAACTTCGACCACATGCTGCATCAGTACTACGAGGAGTCGCGCGGCGAGTTCGAGGTCCCGGCGGATCCGGAAGAGTTCCTGAACTGCGACGACGTCGCGCTCTGGTCCACGCTGCGAAAGTCCAGGAACCGGTGGGCGCAGCGCATCGTGTCGCGGCAGGGCTTCAAGCTGGTGGCGTCCTTCACCGAACGCGACCGCGATTACGATCTGCCCAAGCTCACGGCCGCGCTGTCTGCTTCCAACATCGAGCACTTCGCGGTGACGTCGAGGACCACGCTCTCGCGCTATTCGGACAAGGGCGGTCCGTCGTTCTTCATCGTGGATGTGTCCACCGGAAGGCTGACCGAGGTTGCGAAGTACACGCCGCTGTACCAGCGATATTCGGGCGCTCTGGAGCTCAGCCGGTTGTACGTGAGGCCGGATCAGGTGGACGCTGGACGGGAAATCGTGGACTCGGTGCTGCCACACGACTCATGAGCGAAGCCATCGCAGGAATGCCGAAGATGCCGAGCGCCGTCGCGAAGACCCGCGACGCGTCCGCCGTCATCCTCTTTCGCCGGCTGGGCGGAGAGGTGGAAGTCTTCTGGCTCAAGCGCGAGAAGAACCTCACGTTCGCCGGCGGCTACTACGCCTTTCCGGGCGGGAAGCTGGATGCGGCGGACGCGAACGTTCCGGTGGAGGGCGCCACCGGTCCTGACGGTGCGTTGAAGGCCGCCGCCGCGCGCGAGCTGTTCGAAGAGACCGGCGTGCTGGTGGCGAACGGCGCGGAGAAGCTCTCGAAGGAGAAGGTCGCGGAGCTTCGCAAGGCGCTGCTCGACAAGAAGGTCGCGTTCCGGGAGCTGCTCGAGAAGAACGGGCTCTCGGTGAAGGCCGCCGACTTCAAGGACGCGGGCCGCTGGGTGACGCCCCCGTTTCTGCCCGTGCGGTTCGACGCGCGCTTCTATCTGGTCGAGGCGCCGAAGAATGCGAACGCCGAGTTCTGGCCGGGCGAGCTCGCCGAGGGCGCGTGGGTGAAGCCGAAGGAGGCGCTGAAGCGTTGGGAGGAGGGGACGGCGCTGCTTCATCCGCCGAACCTGCACGCGCTGCAGACGATGGCGTCGTTCACGACGGTGGAGGCGGCGCTGCATCAGCTGCAGAACCCCGTCCACGTTCCGAACTTCATCGCGAGCCGGATCGAGTTTCAGCGCGGGTTCCGCATTTTCCCGCTCGAGACGGACACGCTGCCGCCGGCGACGCATACGAATGCGTACGTGCTGGGTAACGGCGAGCTGCTGATAGTCGATCCGGGCGCCAGCGAAGTCCGCCAGTACGCGAGGCTCCTCGCGCTGATCGCGGGATTGAAGGCCGAGGGCAAGCGCGCGAAGGCGGTGTTCCTCACGCACCATCATGCGGATCACGTGAGCGCCGCGGCGGCTGTTGCGGAGCGCTTGAACGTGCCGATCTGGTGTCACGAGCAGCGTTGCTCGGCGGTTTCGGGGAACGCGTCCCGCAGTGCCTTCCAGAACCCCAGCGCCCCGTCGACCCACAGGTACACGTAGTCGACGTCCTTCAGCGACCGCCGGCCGAACTTCGTGGCGTC
>JBJMQN010000205.1:0-7994 GCA_045802665.1 Myxococcaceae bacterium
ACAGCGCGGACAACCTGTATGCGGTCATTCTGTGGCTCGCGCTCGCGCTGACGAACCACTTCGAGGCGAACGTGGAGCTCTCGAGAGGGATCGCTGGGCCGTTGGTTCGCGGTGGCTTCAGCGTGGGCGCGGGATTCTGAATTTTCGAGGGGGCGCACGGAGTTTCCGTCGTCGTGGCGAAGCAACGGACGCGGTCGCGAGCTGCTCGCACGACCGAAACGCCTGGGTGCGAAGATCTACGCAGCCTCTGCCCGCACTCGTGGCACGGCTTCGATCAAAGCGGCGATCACGCGCTCCACGTCGCCCTCCGTCGTCTCCGCGCCGAGGCTGAACCTGAGCGACTGATGCGCCTGCTCAGAAGAGAGCCCCATCGCGGTCAGCACGTGTGACGGCGAGAGCGATCCAGACGCGCACGCCGCGCCGGTCGACACGCAGATCCCCGCGAGATCCAGCGCGATGAGCAACGCCTCGCCGTCCGCGCCGCTGAACGTGATGTTGCTCGTGTTCGGCACTCGCGGTGCCTCAGCGCCATTGACGCGGGTGCCGGGGAGCTGCTGCAGGACAGCGCGCTCGAAGCGATCGCGCAGGGCACCGACGCGAGCCGCGTACGACTCCGCGTCTTTCGCCGCGAGCTCCAGCGCGAGCGCCAGCGCCTCGACGTACGGGACGTTCTGCGTCCCGCCGCGCCGGCCGTTCTCCTGATGGCCTGGCGACAGCGCCTCCACGTTCACGCCCTTGCGAATCACGCAGGCGCCCACTCCCGGTGGACCTCCAAACTTGTGCGCCGCGATCGTGAGCAGATCCGCATCGCAGTCCCGGAGCGTCACAGGGACTTTCCCGATCACCTGCACCGCATCGGTGTGAAACAGCACGCCCCGCTCACGACACGCGCGAGCGACTTCACGCACCGGCTGCAGCACGCCCGTCTCGTTGTTCGCCCACATCAGCGAACACACCGCCACGTCATCGCCCCCGCGTCCTCGGAGGAGCTCGGCCACCGAAGCCACGACCCCATTCGCATCCGGCTTCACTCGCGTCACTCGCGCGGCGTGCTTCTCGAGCTGCGAGGCCGCGTGCAGCACCGCTGGATGCTCGATCGCGGAGATGACGACGCCGGTTCGGCGCGGGTCCTTCCTCGCGAAGAACGCGCCCTTCACGCAGAGCGCATCCCCATCCGTCCCCGAGCCGGTGAAGATGATCTCCTTCGGCTCGCACCCGAGCACCGCCGCGACTCTCTGCCTCGCGGTCTCCAGCCGAAGCCGCGCCTTGCGCCCCGCCTGATGCACCGAAGACGGATTGCCGAACGGCGCGCCCACGCTGGCTCGGAGCAGCTCCGCGACCTCGGGCCGCAGCGGCGTCGTCGCGTTGTGGTCCCAGTAGATCAACGCTTCAGTCTTCAGCGAGGAGCTGAACCGGCCGCGCCTTGTCCACGCCGAACGCGGAGAGGAACGCCTTCACCAGATCGCGCTTGAACCCATTGCGCTGCGCCCGGGTTCCCCAGAGCGGCAACCGCGCGCCCGCCATGCTGCCGTGACCGCCGGAGCTCCCGCCCTTGTCCTCGCAGATCTCGCGGATCAACCTGCCTGCGTTCATCCGGCGATCGCGCGTGCGGAGCGAGAAGTAGAGCTGGCTGCGGTAGCTCCCGAACGCGAGCGACCAGCGCATGTCCTCCATGAACATGAGCCGTTCGGCGACTTCGGCCACCATGTCCGGCGAATAGACCTCGCCGAGATCCGTGATGATCGCATCGCCGTACAACTTCGCCCGCTCATACGCCGAGTGGTACAGGCGGAAGTACTTCCTCGGCAGATCCGGGTGCTCGATGCGCGCGAGGAACTGCTTGTCCATCCGCGGGAACAGCCAGAGGTACGAATCCACATCCGACGCCGTCGTCTGCCGCCCGAGGTCCCGCGTGTCCGCCTTGATGCCGTAGTACAGCGCCGTCGCCACTTCGACGGTGGGCTCGATCCGCGCGGCGCGGAGGTACTCGGTCAGCATCGTGGAGGTTGCGCCGAAGTCTCCGCCCACGTCCGCGAAGGGCACCCGCAGCGACTCGTCGCGCAGCGGGTGATGGTCGATCACGATGTCCGCGGGGTAGCGCGCGGGCAGCGCGTGGTTTCCCACCGAAGGCTGCGTGTCCACCATCCCGATGAGGTCGTACTCCTCGAACACGATCTGGCTCATCGGGCTGACCGGGAGCCGCAGCACCTTCACGAAGGCGATGTTCTCGGCGCGGCCGATGATGCCGCCGTAGCCCACTCGGGATTCGACGCCTGCCTTCTTCTCGAGGATGTGCCCCAGCGCAACGGCCGCCGCCATCGAGTCCGGATCCGGGTTGTCGTGGGTGAGGATCAGCGCCCGCTTGTGACCCTTCGCCGTCCGGATCAGCCGTTCAACCTTCTCGCGCGGAGGCAGCCGGGCGACGGTGCTTCCTTCGTCCGGCTTAGGCGCTCTGGAGTGACTGCTGGGCATGGCGGCGGGGGCTTCTGGTCTCGAAAGGGCGGCGTCTTACAGCCGCTCCATCCTTTTCAGAAGCCGGATGGTCTCTCCGTAACGCTCGGCGAACGGGGTTTCCAGCACCCCCGGAACGTCCCGGAAACGTTCATCATTTACCAGTCGCTTGAAACAACCCAGTCCTATCCGGCCCTTACCAACCTCCTCGTGCCGGTCCACCCTGCAGCCGAGCTCCTTTTTGCAGTCGTTCAGGTGAAAGCAGCGGAGCCTGTCGAGTCCGACCAGATCCTCGAACTCGTCGAACGTGCGGCGATAGCCCTTCGGCGTGGCGACGTCGTACCCGGCGGCGAACAGGTGGCAGGTGTCGAGGCAGACTCCCACGCGCTGCGGCTTTTCGAGCCGGTCGAAGATCGCCGCGAGGTGTTCGAAGCGCCAGCCGATGGACGTGCCCTGTCCGGCGGTCCCCTCGAGGCAGACCTGCGTGCGGAAGCGCGGCGTCTTTCGATGCAGCTCGTTGATCGCGTCGGCGATGAGCCGAACGCCGGTGCCCACGTCCGCGTGACACCCCGGGTGGATGACGAGGTAGCTCAGGCCGAGCCGCTCCGCTCGGACGTGCTCGTCTTCGAGGCAGGCCAGGGACTTGGGCCGGATGATCGGATCTTCGGACCCCAGGTTCGTGAGGTAGCTGCCATGGGCCATCGCTCGGAGCCCGGTGCGCCTGGCCTCGGTGCGCCAGAGCTTGCGTACAGCGTCGGTGAGCGCCGGCGCGTTCCAGCCTCGCGCGGTCTTGGTGAAGATCTGCAGCGCGCTGCCGCCGTGCTCCTCCGCGCGGGCGAACGCCTTGCTCACTCCGCCCGCGACCGACTCGTGTGCCCCGATCAGCATGGTTCAAATACGAAGGGCCGACGGAGCTGTGCGATCCGCCGGCCCGAAAAGTTCTCCAAAAAAGCGGTCGGTCAGTTCACCGCGCGGTAGCGGCGCAGCGAGTCGCGGAAGTGCTTGATGCCGTTGTCGAGCGAGTTCTCCATCGCGTCCATCATCAGGCCGCGGAAGTTGTTCACGGGGCCGCGCAGCGCCTCGTAGTACTTCTGGCGATCGATGGAGTGGATGATCACCGGGAAGAAGTTGTGGCGCAGCAGGATCAGGTTGCTGCACATGCGCCCGACTTTTCCGGAGTGCTCGGTGAACGGGAAGATCTGCATGAACTGGTGCTGGATCGTCGCCGCCTGCTTGATCGGGTGATACTCGCGGAACTCGGCGGACGCGGTGAAGTCCACCAACTTCTCGAGCGCGGGCGGGATCTTCGCGGGCTGCGCGATGTCGTGGAAGTAGGTCCGGTGAAGCGGCATGTCCTTGCGGTAGCCGGCCTTCTCCTTTTCCTTCTCCTTCTCTTTTTCGGTCTTCTCGCGGAGCCCGTATTGCGCTCGCAGAGCCTGCGACTCAGGCGTGATGCCGGTGAAGAGATCGTGCATCCGCTTGATCACGGTGAGCGTGACCGTGGCGTTCTTCTTCCCGGACGCCTTCGCCTCTTCGCGGATGTAATCGCAGACGGCCTTGTGGTTCCGGATCTCGTAGACCACCGGCATCATCGAAGCTTCCTGCGCGCTCCCCGTCGGACCCAGCGCCGCCTGCAGCTCCTGCGGCGTGTAGACGACGCCCTCGAGCGCGTTGTCGTGGTAGACCCACGACATCTCGAAGCGCTGCATGAAGGCATCCGCAGCGGGGCCGCCGTCCTCGACATAGCCCTGAAGCGTGTCGTTCTTGTCTTCGAGCTCCTGGTAACGTTCCTTCACGTGGACTTCTGCTCCTCTTCGTTCACCGAACCTCAAAAACGAGGCGCGCACTCTAGAAATTCCGAAGGTTTACGTCCACAAACTTCGAACGAAGTCGGGCGCTTAGAGGTCGACCAGGAAGACCTGACACGCCTGGTCGAGCAGCTCCTTGCTCAGCGCGGGGGCGACTTGCCGGTAGCGGGCGGTGTCTTTGATGAGCTGAACCAGGTCCCGGGGATGGCAGGCGCGGAGGTCCATCGAGCGCGGCTTGTAGTAGTGCTCCAGCAGGTAGGTGACCGCCTGCTCGACGTACGGGATGCCCGCCGCCTCGCAGACCCGCTTGAAGATGTCCCGGTACGCTTTTTCGTCCGGGTTGCCGACCTCGATCTTGTACTTGATGCGCCGGAGGAAGGCCTCGTCCACGAGCTCCTTCGGATCGAGGTTGGTGGAGAAGACGATCAGCTGATCGAACGGAATCTCGAACTTCTTGCCGGTGTGCAGCGTGAGGAAGTCGATCCGCTTTTCGAGCGGGACGATCCACCGGTTGAGCAGGTCCGTCGGATGGACCTTCTGCCGGCCGAAGTCGTCGATGAGCAGCATGCCGCCGTTGGCCTTCACCTGAAACGGCGCCTCGTAGAACCGCGCGGTCTCCGAGTAGATGAGGTCCAGCGTCTCCAGCGTGAGCTCACCACCGACCACGACGGCGGGGCGACGGCAGAGCAGCCAGCGCTGATCCATCTCGAAGGTCTGGCGGCGGCCTGACTGATCGCGCCCCATCTCCAGAGAGACCGGCGTGTGGTTCAGGTGGTCGTAGACCTTGATGATCTGGTTGTCGATCTCGAGGCAGTGCGGGACGAAGACCTCGCCGCCGAACATGGACGAGATGGCCTCCGCGAGCGACGTCTTGCCGTTGCCGGGAGGTCCGTAGAGGAACAGCGACCGCGACGAGTTCACCGCGGGCCCGAGCTTCTCCACCAGCGAGCTCTGCACGGTCAGGTGCGCGAGCCCCATCGCGAGATCGTCTCTCGAGACGACGGGAAGCTCCTGGGTCTGCGTGGTGATGAGCTGGTTGTACTGCTCGATGGGGATTGGCGCGGGACCGACGTACGTGTTCCGCGCCAGCGCATCCCGCGCGTACTCACGGCCCTTCTCCACCAGCGCGAACTCCACCGACGCGCGACCGAAGCCCTTGCCGCCGCGCATGTCGACGAGCTTCTCGTTGGCGAGAAAGTCGATCACGTGCTCCATCACGCCGGTCCACGGCAGCTTCAGCTGATCCGCCATCTGAAGGCCCTGCGCGTTGCCCGAGTAGTAGAGGAACTTGAGCGCGATGTCGGCGAGCAGCCCGATCTTGAGCCCGGTCTCCTCGATCGACTTGGGCTCGGGCGGGGCGATGTTGAGGATCGCCGGGTTCTCGAGGTTGAACGGATTGGCTTCGTAGTGTTCCTGCGTCGGAGACGAGGCTTTCGGGGGCGGCATCGAGCGAGACTCTACCGCGTTCGGAGCGGCGCAAGGCTGGACGCCTGCTCCACTGGCGTTTTCACCTCGGGAGTGGTCCTGTACCGGAAGCCCTGAGGGCCGCTCAGACGTACGTCAGCCACTCGGCGTACTTCGACTCCTGGCCACGGACGACTCGGAAGTACGTGTCCTGCACGAACTTCGTGATCTCTCCCGGCTTGCCAGCTCCGACCTGGCGGTTGTCGACTTCGCGCACCGGTGTGATCTCCGCCGCGGTCCCGGTGAAGAAGATCTCGTTCGCGATGTACATCGCGTCGCGCGTGAACGTGACCTCGTCCACCTGCCGGCCGCTGTCGCGCAGGAGCTGGAGCACCGTCTGGCGCGTGATGCCGTCCAGGATGGGCGAGGAGAGGGGAGGCGTTTTGATCACGCCTTCCTTGTTCGTCATGAAGATGTTCTCGCCGGAGGCCTCGGCGACGAAGCCGCTGATGTCGAGCAGGATCGCCTCGTCGTAGCCCGCGAGCACCGCCTCGCGCTTGGCGAGGATCGAGTTCACGTACTGGCCGGTGATCTTGCCGCGCACCATGTTCACGTTCACGTGCATGCGCGTGTAGCTGGAGACCTTGGCGCGGATGCCTTCCTTGATCCCCTTGTCGCCGAGGTACGCGCCCCAATCCCACGCGGTGATGCCCACGCGAATGGGGTTCACCGCGCCCAGGCCCATCGCCCCGTCACCCATGAACGCGATCGGCCGCAGGTACGCGCCATTCGCGAAGCGATCCTTCTGCTGCCGGAGCAGCTCGATGCACGCGTCAGTGACCTGCTGCTCGGTCCACGGCATCTTCATCAAGAGGATGTGCGCGGAGTCGAAGAAGCGGCGGATGTGCTCCTGCAGCCGGAAGATGGCGAGCCGCCCGTCGTGCGTCTTGTACGCGCGGATGCCCTCGAACACGCCCAGCCCGTAGTGGAGGGCGTGGGTCATGAGGTGCACGTTGCCCTCGTCCCACTTGAGGAACTTTCCGTCGAGCCAGATCTTGTCGGCCTTGAGGACGGAAGCGGACGTGGAACTCATGAGACGTGTTCTCCGGGGTTTTATGCGCGCCGAGGAAGCCCGTCGCGGCGCGCTCCCTTACCCTCTGACGCGTCGCGCAGTCAAAGGCGCAAATGGCTCCCTGTTACTGGAGATTCGCTATCCCCAGCGCGGAGAGCACCGCGAGCTCGATCATGCGCAACTTCGCCGGGGAAAGCGGCTTCCCGATGGGCCGGTCGTCGAGGACGTCTTTGCGCAGCGTGGAGACGCTTTCGCAATGAGCGAAGCAGACCGAAGAGAGGCCACCCTCACCGCGCTCCAGCCGCACGTGCCAGCGAAGCTGACCGCCGGAGGTGGAGCAGGGGACCACGATGACATCCGACGCGAGCTCGTTGCGCCGATCCGGCGAGATCACGACGACCGGGCGCCGCTTGTCGAGGTGCGCCCAGTGGATGGATCCGCGCTTCACTTTTGACGTTTGACCTTCCTGGCTTCGCGGGTCAACGCGCGGCTCAGCGCTTCTCGGTCCTCATCGGCGCGCCCGTAGTACGCCTCGAGCTCCTGGTCGAGCGCACCCGCATCCGCGCTGCGCCGACCGGCGCGGAGCCATTCGGAGAACACGGCACTGCGACTCTTCTTCGCCGCCCGCGCGCGACGGTCCGCGGCCGCGAGAACGTCCGCCGGCACGGTCACGGTCACACGGGTAAGAGGAACGCTCATACCGTGAATCATACTCATTGGCCGTCCGCGACGCTACGGCAGCACCGGCAGCGGCGCGAGCATCCGGGTGAGGAACGGCACGTCCTGCACGAGCTGCTTCTTGCCCATCTCGATCGCCTGCGAGGCGAGCTCCACGGACGGCACCAGCTCCAGCGGCGAGAGTGTCTTCTTGAAGTCTTTCACCAGGTGCGCGTACGGCCGGTTCGGCGCGGCGGTCATCTCGGCGAGGCGCTGCAGCGGGAGCCAGAGCGGGGTGGACAGCTTCATCGAGAAGCCGTTCAGCGCGAGGATGAACGCGTTGCGCGTGCCGATGAAGCCCTTGTGCACGGCTCGCCACGCGGCCTTCGCCGGGAGGTTGTCCACGAGCCCGCCGTCGATGAGCCGGAACAGGCCCTTCTCCTCCATCAGCGCGTCCAGCAGCCCGCGCATGCGCTGATCTTCGCGCAGCACGTCGTAGTGGATGATCCCGGGCAGCGCCGAGGAGAAGCCCGCGGCGTCCAGCGCGTCGAACTCGCGCGTGGCGTCGTCCGCTCCGAGGTGCAGCTTCACCATGATCTCCG
>JBJMQN010000206.1:0-2482 GCA_045802665.1 Myxococcaceae bacterium
GACGTTGATGCGATCGCCTGGACCCGCCGCGAGCACACCCCTGCTGATCGTCTTGAAGGGAGCCGTGGGGGTGTTCCCCGCATTCGAATCAGAGCCGCTGTTCGCGACGTACCACTCGTGCGCGTAGGTCGTAGGTTGCGGCTGAGGCTGCGGCTGAGGTTGCGGTTCGGGCTGCGGATTCGGCGCGGTGTCGCCCGTGGTCCCGACGGTCGTCGCCGGATGGCCCGTTCCGGTGACCGGATCGTACGGCTGCGCGGAGTCGGTGGGGTTCTGCGAAGGATTCGCGGAGGGCGCGGCCGGATCGTCAGTCGGCTGGACCTTGTCCGCCCTCCCCGTGCAGCCGATGGCTGCCGAGAGTGCCGCTGACAGGACGCCGATGATGAGCGTTCTTCGCAAGTGGATTCTCCTCCGCGTAAGCCGACGGGAGCGTCAGCGCGCGGGGAGACACCTGCGTTGCCAGTGAGATTTCCGGATTCGAGCGGACCGGCCGTCCAGGCGGGCGGCGAGCCGGGCGACTGCGCGCCGTCAGCTCCGGATTTTCGCCGGAGCGACCGCGGGTTTGGGCGGGGGCGTGCTGCGCAGCCAGGCAACCGTCCGCCGGCCGAGCTGAATGCAGGGCTCCTCGAGCAGATAGTGCGTCGCCGCCGCGAGGCCGATCAGCAGCGCGAGGTTGATGGGGAACCGCTGCAGCATCTCCGGCTCGCGGAACGCGGCGACGAAGAGCACCTGCTGCCACAGGTACAGCGCATACGAGAGCGTCCCCAGCCACTTCACCAGCCGAAGCTCCAGCAACGCTCCGGCGAGCTCCGTCGGCCGAAGCACCGTCGCCGCGAGCATGAGCGGGATGACGAGGACCTCGATGCTCTCGGTGAACAGCGTCTGCTTCGCGGCGTTGACGAGGAACACGCCGCACAGCGCGATGAAGACCGGAAGCTTGAGCGCGCGCGTGAGGAGCGCTCGGATCTTTTCTTCACGCAGCGCGAGCGCAAGATAACAGCCCCACAAGAGCGCATCGAACACATGATCGGTGCGGTGCGCGTTGAAGACCGGGTGCTCGGCCGGGAAGAGGATGAGGAGCGACTTGTCCGCGATCCGCCACGCTGACACCGCGAACGCGATCCACGGCACGAACTTCCGAGCGCGAGCGCTGCCGAGCATTACCAGCAGCGCAGGCCAGAGCAGATAGAAGTGCTCCTCCACCGCGAGCGACCAGAAGTGCGTCGTGTACGGCGTGCGCGCGTCGAACGGCGGCACGTAGTTCTGCAGGAAGAACATGCACGACAGGAGCTCCTTGAGCCCCATGAACTGCACCACGCCAATCGTCCCGAGGAACGCGATCACGCCGAGGAACGCGAACGCCGGAGGAAGAATCCGGAACACGCGCCGCAGGTAGAACGCCTTGAGATCGATGCTGCCGTTGCGCTGCTCTTCTTCGAGAAGCCGCGTCGTGATCAAAAGCCCCGACAACGCGAAGAAGACGAAGACCGCGTGCACGCCGAACACGCGCAGGAACGCGAGCGGGGAATCCTTCGGAACGCCGTGACAGATGACCACGCCAAGCGCCGCAACCGCGCGCCAACCATCAAGCGTCGGGATGTGTTGGGGGGACGATTTCATACGCCCGCGAAGGTGATCACGCGCCGTCCGGGCGCAAGGGCGTCGAGCCACTGAACGGACCCGAGGTGACGGGAAGCACGCAGTTCGCGCGACGCTTAGACCTGCGCGCGCTTGCGACGGATGCGTCTGACCTTCTCGACCAGTCCCATGGGCAGCATGGCCTTGACCGCGTTGCGGCTCGCTCTCGCGAGCTCTTCGTGGCGGGTGAACCAGGCCCCTGCTCCATCGTGCGCATGGATTCGCAGCGCGATGGTTCTCCTCTGCTGCGTGACCCAATCGCTCTTGTACGTCTCGGTTCCGCGCAAGAAGTCGTACATCCTGCAGCCGGATTCCAGTGCGTCGCGGAAGGTCTCGCCTACCAGCACGAGGCCGACGCTCTTGTTGCGCCACTCGGGATCGTACCCGCTCTGGAAGTAGCTGAAGACGCCGCGATCGATGATCCCGTACACCGACGCGACGGCCTTCCCGCCGACCCACATCGTGTACAGCCGGAGCTTCCCCTGCTCCGCGAACAGGTGCGTGGCGTCGCGGTGAAATGCTTCGACGGACGGGCCCTTGATGCCCTGCGAGCCGCCATCTCCCATCCAGCGCGCGGAGTGCAACCGGAAGAACTCGGTCATCGGACGAGCGAGATCCGCGGGGACGGTCGTCTTCTCGATCCGATAGCCCTCCTGCTTCTCCAGCCACTTCTTCCTGCGCAAGTAGTTGTCCCGCCGCGCCGTCCGGCGCAGGAACTGATCGAAATTCTCCCCCGGCTTGAAGTGCTCGCACGGGCAGACGTACCGATCCGACACCCGAACCTGGAAGTCAGCTCCGAACACCTCCGAGAACACCTTCACCGTCGTCGACCCGTTCTCGAAGTCGA
>JBJMQN010000207.1:0-5714 GCA_045802665.1 Myxococcaceae bacterium
ACGCCTTTGTCCCAGAGCAGCTTCGAGAGCCGTTCATTCGAGGGGCGGCAGAAGTCGTGCTCGCCCACCGCGAGGATGATCTCCTGTTCGCGGAGGCCGTCGAGGTGCCAGTCCGGTGCGTCCGGCAGCCAGTTGAAGACGCTGTGAAAGTACACGCGCTCGTCGTGGTAGCCGCCGAGGAACTGCTCCGTCTCGAAGCTTCCGCCCATCGTGAGCACGCGCTGAAACAGGTGCGGGTGGCGCAGGCCGATGTTCACCGCGTGGAAGCCGCCCAGGCTGCAGCCGCCGAGCGTCATCCTTCCGCCGCTGCTCTTCTTCTGCACGAACGGCACCGCCTCATTGAGGATGTACTCCTCATACTGCTCGTGGCGAACCATCCGGTCGTACGCGGGTGCACCGGAGAACCAGGTCTCGGCGTCCACCGAATCCACGCAGAGGACCGTGTAGCGGCCGGCGTCGATGCGATCTTCGATCTGCGAGATGAGCTGAAAGTCTTCGTTCTGAAAGAAGCGGCCGCGCGAGGTCGGGAAGAGGATCACCGGCTCGCCACCGTGACCGAACAGCAGGACCTCCATGTCCCGGCCGAGCCGTTCGGAAAACCACTTGTGGTATTCGCGATTCATTGCGCGCGGACGTAACCACAGCGTCAGGGCGCGAGCACCGTTTCGCCTTCGGCCTTTGCGTGGATCTCGCTCCAATCGAACAACATCGGCGCGAGCTTCCCGGTCTTCCAGAGCGCGAACTGGTCTCCGTAGTGAGGTGAGCCGGGCCAGCCGCTCGCGCCGGTGTCGAGGATCCACCGCGCGTGGGTCACGTCCGCGAGATCGATCGCCATCCGGTAAACCGGCCCCGCAACCGCCTTGAACGGGTGCTTCTCGTCGCCCATCTCGAAGTGGGATTTCCAGACCGAGTCCAACGCGCCACCCGCCTCGGTGCGCTCCAGATTCACGAGCCCCGCGAGCGCCGCCTTTCCGCCGAACGGATGGCGCGGCTCGACGTAGTGAAGCTTTCCCCAGCGCCAGGTGAGCGGCCGTGAGCCCTGCGATTCGGTGAGCTCGTCGACGGTCTTGATGAACGCAGCGCGGACGAGCTCGGTGCGCGACTCGCGGTTCGCGGTCTCCTTGCGATCCCAGATGGGATGGTCCGGGCGGTCGAACCAGCCATCCGCGACGTTGGTGGAGTAACGCTGCGACATGAAGAAGTGGAGCGCGGGCGCGGGCAGCTCGTCGTCGACGGCCGAGAGCACGGCGTGGCGGTAGAGCGTGAAGAAGATCGCGGCAGCGGGGCTGCTCGCGGTGGCCTGATAGTCCCAGCGCTGCAGGAGCTTCAGCGCTTCGCGATCGGCGTCGTTGCGCGGTGCGAGGTCGGCGAGATCCTCCAGCATCTTCGGCAGCACGCGAGCGGCGCGGTTCACTTTCACGTCGGTCGCGATGGCTGAGAGCGAGTCGAGATCCTGCTGGGGCTCTGATTTCAGCCTCTCGACGATCCGGTCGTACCGGTACGGTGGCGCGGCATCGACATTGACCGGCACGTCCGTCTCGCGCGGATCCACGACGAGGTTGTTCGCGTGAGCGAAGTAGCCGTCTGCTGGATCCTTCCCGAACGGCATCGCGTTGGAGATGGAGCTCCACTCGTAGTCCTTCGACCAGCCCGGGATCGGAAACGTGCCGCGATGGTGCGGACGCAGCGGCACCTGACCGGAGATGAACGTCGCGATGTGCCCGTCCACATCCGCGGCGGTGAACGTCTGAATCGGACACACGAGCGACGCGGCCGCCGTTCGAAGCTCATCCACCGTCGACGCCTTGTCCGCCTGCTCCAGCGCGGAGAGGCTGCGCTCCACACCTTGCGACAGCCACCTGATGGCGACCAGCGGCGAGCCCTCCGGGAGCAGCTCCGGCAACATGTCGTTGAGCACGGGACCGTTGCAGGTGCGTCGAAGCTTCATCGTCCGCGGCGATGCGCCCTTGATGTTCACCTGAACGTCGCGCGAGGTGAGCGGACAGTCAGCGCCTTCGTGGAGGACGCGGTTCGGGTTTTCGGGATCCACGCGCTCGACGACGAGGTCCATCACGTCCGCGACCGTGGAGGTGATGCCCCAGGCGACCTTCTGGTTGTGACCCATCACCACCCACGGCAGCCCCGGAATCGTGATGCCGATCACGTCGATCCCCGGCGCCTTCAAATGCTGCTGGTACGCGATCGAAGGCAGCAGGTGCGAGAGGTGCGGATCATTCGCGAGCAGCGGCTTGCCGGACTTCGAACGCGCGCCGGAGACGACCCACGCGTTCGATGCTCCGGCGAGCGCGACGAGCGCTGGCGCCTGCGCATCGTTCATCACGAGCGGCGCGGTCAGGGGGCGAGCGGAGAGAAACGCGCGCATCTCCGGGACGACGGAGGGCGGAAGCTCCCGAACCTTGCCGTCTCCAGACAGCGTTCTGCTCCCGCCGAGCGGCTCCGAAGGATAAATCTGCTCCGCGCGCTCCACGCCCACCGACAGCGCGAGCGAGAACCGCGCGAGCTCCTGCTGCCAGTTGTGCGAGACGGTCCACGCGTTGAGCAGACCGACCGCCCAGACGTCATCGGGAGTCCACGGCTCGGGCGTGGTCTGGAGCAGCCGGTACTCGAGCGGCAGGTAGCGCTTCACCGCCTCGTTCACGCCCGCGCAGAAGGCCTCCACCTGCGCGCGTTCACGGTCGGGCATCTTCTGGACGATGTCGTGCGCTCGCTCCTCGATCTCCCAGCCGCGCATGGATCTGTCGAAGTCGACGGTGGTGCCAGTGAAGAGCGGCTGCTCACCGACGAGCTCCGCGACGCGGCCTTTCGCGAACCGCCGCATCATGTCCATCTCGAAGAACCGGTCGCGTCCCTGCGCGAAGCCTGAGGCTCGAACGAGATCCAGCTCGTTCTGCGCTTCGATGTGCGGCACCCCGAGCGGGTCGTAGAAGATGTGCACCTCGGACTGGAGCCCCGGAAGTGACAGCGGCGTCTTCTCCGCCTGCGGATAGTCAGGCGCGAGCCGGTAGGAGACGAGCGATCCGGCCGCGCAGGCGGAGGTGAGAGCGGAGAGTGCGATCAGAGGCCAGAGCTTCATGGGTCACCAGAACTTGCCGAGCATCCGCACGCCCGCGCCGATCACCGAAGACGGCCGAGTGTTTCGCCCGGGGATGATCTCCTGCGACCGCCACGCGCCGTAGAACTGCAGCGGCACGCCGACGCGCAGGAGGCTGAGAGTCAGGTTCGCGCGAAAGACGTTCTTATCGCCCGGGCCCCAGTGCTTCTCGCGCTCGTAGTCCCAGAGCGCCGAATCGCTGTGCCAGTACGTCTGCGCGGTGGCGATGTAGCTGTAGGAGAGGCTCGCGGAGATCATCGCGGGCAAGGTCTCCGCTTTCTCGAGACTGCCGCCGCTCACGCGAGAGGCGCGGGTGGGCCCCGCGAACAGCGCCGCATCCAGCACCAGCGTCCCAGCGAGCCAATCGCCGCCGTCGATCGTGTACGTGTCACCGACGTACGGCTGATACGCGAGCAGCAGCGGGTTCTTCGTCCCGTGTGGCGTCTGGAACGTGCGCGGCCGGAGGAACGCGTAGAAGACGTCCGCGCCGACAGCGAGCCGTTCGAGACCATTGCCATCCACCCAGAGGGATTTTTTCGCGGCGAGGTGAACCTCCGCATCGCCGAACGAGTGCACATCCCAGCCGTTCGTTCCCGCCGCGACGAGCTGTTCAGGATCGGCGTTCTTGCCCGTGGGGAGCGCGACGGAAAAGGTGGCGGCGGCGGTGATGCCGTGGTTCTCGAGGAGCTCCCACTTCGGGAGTTGCCACCGCGTCGCGAGCACGATGTCCGCCAACGTCCAGCGATTCCCCTCCCAACGATCCGCCGGCCGCGGCTGGCCCATGCTCTCCGCCCACTGCCAGAAGTCCTCCTGCGAATACGGCCGCCCGAGCTGGCTCTGGTAGTCCCCGGGAGTCCACGACAGGTTCGTGTCGATGGTCGTCTTCATCACCACCGGGACGACCACGCCGACGGTGAGCGTGTCGGTGAGCCCGTAGAAGAGCTGCGGGATGAGCCAGTCGAATTGAACCACCGGATGCGCGGAGATGATCCCCTGCACACCGCCACCGGGCTCGTAGCGAACGATGTCCGCGATCAGAGGGCGCGCCTGACGATCGTTGTTCCACTCCTTGTCGAGGCGGGAGTGCGAGTACTGCACGTCCATCAGGAACACGCCGCGCGGGAGGACCTGAGTCTCGTCGGCGAGGGCGGTGGTGGAGAGCACGGCGGCGCAGAGCGCGACCAGCCGGAGCGCGGTGCGGAGGACGCGGTGCGACGGCCCGCTCGATAGGAGTCTCGCCGCCGGTTCGGCGACCTCGTCGTGACGGTGCGATCCGCGCGTGGTCATCGGGCGGTCACCCCTTCGTCCTCGAACGAGAACGTCTGGAAGTCGGAGTCGGTCGCGGGCTCGGTGCCCATCGCGACACGCATCCGGAGCTGTTGTGGTTCGTAGACCACCGCGTTCATCGAATCGCTCTGATCCACCAGCGCGGGGATCCGGAGGATCTCGATCGCCGCGTCCGCGTTCATCCTGCCGCGCCGGTCCGACAGCTCATCGCCCACGCGGGCCCAGGCTGCGAGCGACCGGAAGTAGAACGAGCTGTAGGCACGCTGCGGTTGAACGCGCTGTCCGGCGACGGTGAACGAGGGGATGTCCGCCTCGTTCCAGCGAAAGTGCGAGGCGATGCGGAGATCGTTCCCGCTCACGCTGGCGAGGCGCGCGCCGGTGGAGTCGCTGTCTTCCGGACCCACGTCGAACACGCCGCCGTTCTTGTCGAAGTCCGAGTCCACCTCCATCGCGCGCAGCCCACCCGCCTTGTCCGCGAAGAGGCAGTTCCAGCCGAACGTGTGCTTCGTGTCCTTCGCCCGAGCGATCGCGCCGCTCACGTCCGCGTCGTGCTCCAGAACCTGTCGCGCGAAGATGCCGATCGGCGTGCCGGACGCGACGAGCTTCGCACTGGACAGATCCGCGATCTGTCCGAACAGTCCGTTCACCACCGAGTTGTCGAGCGTGTCGGACGGATTGCAGGCCATCGCGAGCCCATCGCGGTTCATGCCGGACATGCCCCAGACGATCCCGGCCCACCCGACGACCGCGAACTCCGGCCCCGAGTCTGGATGGTGGATGAAGAGGACCGTGTGCTCGTGAGCGGTGTTGCCATCGAGCAGCGCGAACTGATGTGCGAGCACCGGCGCTCCATCAGAGGTCATCTCGCCGCGAGCCGCGAACGCGAAGGCAGGCGCCCGCTCCTTGCTGCTGCCATCGCCGCGATTCCAGACGTCCTCTTTGCGCAGCCCCGAGCCACGCGTGGTGAACGCGAGCCGCTCGTCCCTCATGAAGTGAGCGTGGGCAGGAGGAGGATCCGTCTGGATGTTCAGATCTCCTGCCTGCACGAGCACGGTGACGATGGGCCCCGCGAGCGGCTCCGCAGGGGTGAGTGTCGCCTCCAGCCGCGTCGGGTCTTCGACGAGCGTCTTCGTCGTGAGCGCCGGATCGCCGAACGCGTAGACCTTCCCATCCACGGTGACTCGCACCGTCTGCGGATCCACGCCGTCGGGATCCACGAGCGTGAACCGGAACATCACGTTCTCCGGCAGCTCCAGCGCCGTCGCATGCGGCGAGGGCTGGTACGGGAAGTCGGCCTCGTCCGCTTCGTCGACGG
>JBJMQN010000208.1:0-2887 GCA_045802665.1 Myxococcaceae bacterium
AATTGGCTCGCGGAGGACAAGGGCGACTCACTCTCGCTGGATGTCTCCAACGCGATGTCGCTGGTGGACGCGCCGACGGAGTGCGATCGCATCGAGAAGAACGCGAAGGCGAATTCGCCCAACGGCCTCGGGTTTCAGGGCTGCGTCGTGACGTTCAAGCTCGGCTTCACGCACGACTAGCCCGCTCGGCGCTTCTTCTCTTTCTTCTTTTTTCCCTCGACGACGACCGGCTCCTTCGGCTCGGGGAGCGCGACGGGCGGCTGGATCGTTCCCGGGTAGGGCGTTCCCTCAGGGGCGGGCGTCTCGACGATCGCCGGCTGCTCCGCCGCGAGCGAAGGCAGCCGCATCACGAACGTCGTCCCTTCATTCACGCGGCTCTGAACGGAGATGCTCCCGCCGTGGTTCTTCATGATCCGCTGGCAGATCGCGAGGCCCAGGCCCGTGCCCTTCTGCTTGGTGGTGAAGAACGGAACGAAGATGTTCACCTGCTGATCGGTCGGGATGCCCGGCCCGTCGTCCGCGACGAGGATCTCGACGAAGTCCTGATGGCGGAAGTCCGAGAACCGCTCTGGCTTCACCGTCTTGACGACGATCGTGCCCTTCTTGTCGCCGATCGCCTGAATCGCGTTCTGCACGAGGTTGATGAGGACCTGCTTGAGCTGCTCGGCGTCCGCGTCCACGCGATGCAACACCTCTGAGAGCTCCATGCGCAGCTCGATCTGCGGCGGCACGTCGTTCTGGATGAGGCGGATGGTGCGGGTGACGACCTCGTTGATGTCCGAGGGGTTGAAGTTCTGCTTGAGCGGGCGCGAGTAGTCGAGGAACGCGGTCACCACGCCGTTGAGGCGGTTCACCTCTTCGACGATGACGTCCAGAAACTCGCCGTCCTCACCGGGCAGCTTCCGCGGATCGAGGCACTGCGCCGCGCCCTTGATCGCCCCCAGCGGGTTTCGGATCTCGTGCGCGAGACCCGCCGCCATCTCACCCAGCGCGGCGAGGCGGTCCCGCTCCCGCATCTTGTCGTAGAGCTTGCTGTTCTCGACGACGGTGGCGACGCGTTCGGCGATCTCCAGCAGCATCGCGATTTCGTCCGAGGCGTAGGCTTCCGGAACGCGTTCGTCCCAGAGATTCAGAAAGCCGATCACGCGATCGTTTCCAACCAGCGGCACGCAGATTCCGGCCTTCATGTTGGACAGCGCGGACCGCATGTCGTTGAGCCGCTTCAGCTCGTCGCGGACGCGGCGGCCTTCGACGCCCTGCATCGCTCGGAGGTCGGTGATCCGGCGCTCCAGGTTCTCCAGCAGAATCGCCTTCTGTCCGGACGAGACCGCATTCAACAGACCTCGAGCGGCGCCGGTGTCCATGAAGTTCGCGGGCTGCGGACCGCGCGCATCCAGCAGGCGATAACCCGGCCTGTCTTCCGCGAGCAGATAGATCGACGCGTGCGTCACCCGGCGCGTCTCGTGGAGTCCGTCCAGCACGATGCGCGCGAGCTCCTGCACCTCGATCATGTTCGCGGTGCGGACTTTGAGAGAGGTGAGTGAGCGGAGCAGCTCGAACCGTTCGCGGAAGAAGACCGCGATGACCTGCTCCTCCACCTTCTCCCGCAAGGGCTCCATGAGGATGAGCATCACGAACGCGGCGACGACGGTGTTGAAGAGGAACAGCGACGTGTTGCCACCGGACCAGACGGTCAGCACCGCGAACATCGCGGCGAGGATGATCGCCAGCACGGTCTGCGATGCGACCTTGCCGAGGAACTCCTGCAGGTCCATCAGGCGCAGCCGCAGCAGCGTCTGGCTCCAGAAGAACAGATAGAGGGTCGTGAAGATCGGCCCCAGCGTCGGGAACGTGATCCCGAAGCGCCAGAGGAGATCCAGCGCGGAGAAGCCGATGGACACCGCGGCGCCCAACGCGAGGTACGCGAGGCGCGCTCGCTCGAGGCGCGAGTCCGTCTGCCGCATCCGGTGAACGAGGACGCCGACGGAAGCGAACAGCGCGCCGAACACCCAGACGCTGACCGCGACGCGCGCCCACAGCTGGTTGATGAGCGGGGTGAGCGCGACGGCGAGGCCTGCCACCGGCGTCAACGCGGCGAACCGGTCTCCCATCCGCTGCGAGCGGCGGCTCACGTTCAGAAATTCGAGGAAGAAGCTGAGCGCGAACGACGGCACCAGCGCGCCCAGGATGATCGTGGACGAGTCAGCGACGCGCAGAGACCACGGCCAGGCGGTGGAGCCCGACAGCAGCGAGTGGAAGAACTGGGCGAGGTAGAAGCCGCCCACGGTGAGCGCAAAAAGCGCGAAGCGGGTGAGGACGCGGGGCCGTCCGGCGCGCAACAACATGGACACGCCCAGCGCGATGCCTACGATCGACGCCAGCAGCGCGCTTTGTGTGCGGATGTCCATGGACGAACGGAGAGAGTTTAGTCTGCTGCGGAAATATTCGCCCCGCTTCCGACTGTCCTCACGGGCCGGCTGGGCGCAGGTTTAGGCTTTGTCGCGGCCATTCGAACCCACATGAAGAGGACTTCACTTCTCACCTTCGCCGCGACCTTGAGCCTCCTGCTCGGTGGGCTGGTCTACGCGCAGGCGGCCGACTCCAACGAACAGCCGCAGATGAACCCGGCCCCCCAGGCGCAGGTGCAGGGCGGCGCTCCCCCGGAAGCTCAGCTCACGCCGCCTCCCGATTCCGAGCTCGTGGAGCCCACGGAAGGCTTCGCCGAGGTCGACAATCCCGCGTTTCCGGGCAGGGAAGTGGAAGCCGTCGTGGTGCACCGCGGCCGCCGCTACGACCTCTCCAAGCGCCGCGACCTGCGCCGCACCACGACACTGGAACGAGCCTGATGTGATGGCCGAGCTGGTTCTCAAGCCCCTCCACCCTCTCT
>JBJMQN010000209.1:0-2606 GCA_045802665.1 Myxococcaceae bacterium
CACCACGAAGTCTCAGCCGATCGCGCGGAGTACGCGGCTCGCGAAGACGCTGGAGGGACTTCGGTCCGCGATTCCGTACGCGGTGGCCGAAGCGACGGCGACGCCTGCTCCCGAGCCTCCCTCGCGCACGCTCTCCTACGCGCTGATTGGCGGCGGGGCTGCCTCTCTCGTCGCCGGCACCATCGTGGGCTTTCAGGCGGTGAACTCGGACAACGCGCTCAAGCGCGAGCTCTCCATCGCGCAGCAGAGCGGTCGCGCCACCCGGCCACTCGCGGACGTGAACAGCGACATCGACAGCATCGGGCAGCAGCGGACGATCTCGCTCGCGGCGATGGGCGTGGGCGCGGCGCTGGTTGGCGCGGGCATCTTGTTCTTGCCGAAGGTGGAAGGGGACACGGGCTCGGTGGCGTTGGTTCCCACCGGCTCGGGGTTTGCGTTCGCGGGGGTGTTC
The DNA here is from genome assembly GCA_045802665.1 of Myxococcaceae bacterium. Lineage (GTDB taxonomy): Bacteria > Myxococcota > Myxococcia > Myxococcales > Myxococcaceae > JBJMQN01. The sequence continues at coordinate 452 of JBJMQN010000209.1, forward strand.
CGATGAAGCGCGTGCTGCTGGTGCTGGGCGTTGTTTCGCTCGCGGGTTGCCATGCCTCGTCGAACTCGGATGCCCCGATCCATTATCCGTGCACGCCGGATGCGGGCGGAGACCAGTGCGCCGGCGGCTTCGTCTGCTGGCACGACGGCATCTGCCGCGATCCGAACGCGGAGGAGACGCGCCTCTGCGCGAACGAAGCGGAGTGCGCGGGCTGGCACTGCGGGCCGTCCGATGGCGGGTTCGGCACCTGCTACGATCGCGAAACCGCAGGAGAGATCAGCTGCCGCGCGGCGCTGGAAGTGGATGGCGGGCAGGGCGATTGCGCGAAGGGCTGGCGGTGCGGGCTGGAGAATTACTGCGTCGATCCGTCCGTGCCCCAGTCTCGCGCGTGCGTGGACGATTCGTACTGCGCCCCCGGCTGGCGCTGCGGCGAGGCACAGCCGCGGCGATGCCTGGACACGACGGCGGAGGCGCTTCCATCCGATGTGCCGCCAGTGCTCTCGCCCACGATCCAGTCTCCGCTCTTCGCGATGACGCCTGGCTCCGGAGTCTTCGCGTCGGCGGAGGGCTCGTGGGCTTACGACATGCGCGATGGCGGCGTGCCCTATCGCCTGGGAAACGGAATCATCTCCACGATGCTGAAAGTGTCTGCTCCCGTGACGGGACTCGGGACGACGCAGACCACCGTCCTGGTCTTGACGACGCAGGAGCTGGTGAAAGCGGACCCGAACGGCCCGAAAAACTCTCCGCATCAGTTCTCGTCGGCGGATGGCACTCCGCGCATGCGGATCGCCAAGAAGACGGTGCTCATCTTCAACGATCGCCAGTTGAAGATGACCATCCCGGACCGGACCGCCGACCTTTCCGTCGATCTGTTCGCCGGCCTCCCGGGTGGTGCGACGCGGACCGTCTACGACGTGGAGATCCTTTCGCTGCCGGTCGTCGGCGGCAATCCCGCGGGAGACATCGTTTGGGTCGCCAGCTCGACCGGCCTTTACGCCGCCGCGAGAATGCCTGACGGCAAGTGGGTCGATCGGAACAACAACATCAGCGATACGACCCCCACGTGGTACGCGGTCCTCCTCCCGAACGTACCCAACACCGTCTGCGTCAATGGCACGGGCACGGCTGTCCCGCGACAGCTGGTTGCGACGGATGGATCGCTGCTCGTGAGGCTGCAGGATGGCTCCGGACCGCCCAGCGTCGTTCGGGTGACCACCCGGCCTTCGAGCTACATCCTGGTGCCCACGGAGTGCCAGCCGTCCCAGCCCGAGCTGGATTTCTCCACCGCCTTTGACGTGTGTCCTCCCAACACCACGTTGGACTGGTTGAAGGCGACGGCGGGAGGTGGCGAGTCGCAGTGCATCGGTGCGAATGGAGGCGTGGTGCGCTCACAGCTTTCGCCCGGAAAGCTCTCCCAGATCTCGACTGATCGCATCGAGATCGATCGCTCCACGGGTCAGACGTTCGGCTACCTCGACAGCTCGGGGCGCCCGTTCAATTGCCTCGGGTCCACGAACGACTGCAAGGCCCTGCTTTTTCCCGGTGGTGCGGTGTCGGTGTTCGGAAACGCGGACGGAGGGCTCGAGGTGAAGGACACCGCGGGCGGCTTCAGCCGCAAGGAGCTCGGAGACGGGCTGGTGCGAATCGACAAACCTTCGTCTACTCCGATGGGGCCCCTCGGCAACGCCGGGACTCTGGAGCTCGAGCGATTCGGGTACTCAGGCGCTCTCGGTGTCATCAACCTCGCCGACGGTAAGCCCGTGGCGGTCCTCGAGAACTCGGTCGACGTGGGCCAGCTCAGCGCCGACGATGATCGTCTGCCGGTGTCCTCCACCACTTCGGTGAACGCGCGCGGCGAACAAGTGCTGACGATCGCCGCGGGAGACAGGATCTGGTCCGGGGCCACTGCGTCGTTCAACGCGGTCGCCCCTCCGAAGTTCGCGGTGAAGCTGGTGCCGCTGCCCTTCGGAAAGATCGGCTCGCTCACGTCGGTGGAAGTCGGCGCGGATGGCGGAGTGCTCCAGGCGGGCTACGCGCTCGTCCAGGAGCGCGTGTTCAGCTATCGCGCGGACACGGACGTTCGCTGGCGCGCGGACGAGCTCACGCTCCCGGCAGACGCCACGCGGCCCATCGCGGTCTGGAGCCAGGGACC
>JBJMQN010000210.1:0-4912 GCA_045802665.1 Myxococcaceae bacterium
CTTCCTCCCGCTCTTCAAGCAGAAGGCGAAGGAGAAGCGCACCCGCCTGCGTCACGCCGCGCAGCACGAGGCGGAGCTGATTCCGAAAGAAGTCCTCGCGCTGTTCCCGTACCAGGAGCACCCGCGCAACATGGCGCTGGTGGCGACGCTGGCGGAGGAGCTGGGCGTCTCCCGCTCCTACGCGATCGCGCTGATGGCAGAGCACGTCCAGCCGGAGATCGGGGTCCTCAAGACGTTCCACCCGGCGCGCGTCGCCGGCCGCACGCTGTCATTCATCAACGGCCACTCCGCGAACGAGCGCACCGGCTTCATGAACAACTGGCTCCGCACGGGGCTGGACCAGGTGGATCCGGAGAAGGACGCGGACCGCGCGGTGATCACCGTCATCAACAACCGCTGGGATCGCGTCGCCCGCTCGGAGGTCTTCGCCCGAATCATGGTCGAGGACGCGTGCGCGGACCGCCACGTGCTGATCGGCACGAACCTCGAGGGTTTGCAGAAGTACGTGCGCGACGCGCTGGATCAGTATCTCGCTCGCACGGAGATCGTGAGTCAGGGTGAGCTCGACACCGAAGCGGGGCGAACGCAGGGAATGCTGCGGCTCGCGAAGGAGCTCGCGCGGCTCAAGATCATCAAGCCTGTTCGCGACAGCTTCACCCAGCGCGTGAACCGCTACGCGGCCGGAGCCGGCTTGAGCTTCGAGCCGTCGATGGATCTGCTCGCAGGCATCGAGGCGGCGCTCACCGAAGCGTCCACCGAGGTCAGCGTGTCGAAGATCCGTGCCGAGCTCGCGGAAAAGCTCGGCGCGGAGCTCGACGCGTCGCTGAAGAAGTCCACGCTGGTGCTTGATCCGTCGCTGCCGGAGGTGCTCGCGCCCGCGACGGCGGAAGAGGTGAAGGAGCACGCGCTGTTCCTGCTCGGGCGGATGGCGGTGCACGCGCGGCTTCGGTTGCTCCTCACGACTGAGCGCGACAGCAAGCGTTTCCACGAGAAGTTCAGGGCGGCGCACCGGGAGCTCTTCCTGGAGCAGCTCGTTCCGGTGCCGAACTCTGCCGCTTCCGGCGACTACATCGTGGAGGTCTGCGCACGCTCCGTCGCGCCCGGCCTCAAGCTCAGCATCATGGGCGCACAGAACATCAAGGGCACCGGCCTCGACTGGGTGTACCGCTGGCTCGCGCTCGATCGCGTGAAGACGGCGATCTCCTGGCTCGGGAGCAAGGATCCGGAGACGCGGCGCAAGGCGCTGGACTCGCTGGAGACGTTCGACGACTACGGCCTCGTGGACACGGGGCTCGCGGCGGCGTCGCTGCCCAACCGGCTCGCGCTGATGGAGCTGCCCGAAGAGCAGCGGCGGCTCAACCAACTCATCGAGAAGCTGACCGCCCTGCATCAGGAGAAGATCGCCGGCCTCAAGACGAGCGCCGAGACCTCTGCCGCTCAGAAAGTCGTGGACGCGTTCGAGACGGTCTTCGACTACCTGCACAGCGTGCGGCGCAAGCGCGCCAGCGAAGTGGTGATGGCGGATCTCGCCGCCGGCCGGATCTCCCATCCCCGAGCGTCGCAGGAGATGCGCAAGCTCTACGAACGTCAGAAGGGCGGCTGGCTGATTCCGGAGTGGGAGCTGTTCACGCAGCGCCTGTCGAGGAAGGCGCGCAGGCTCTCGCGCACCAGCTTCCGTCGTCCGGTCCCGAAGCCGGCCGCGCTGCCAAAGCCTTCGCTGGAGCGCACCATCGTCGCCCAGCAGCCGTCGCCGAACACGGTCACGCCTCCGAAGCCAAACGAGGTGCAAAAGCCCAGCGAAGCGCCGCGCGAGTGACGGCTAGAACCAGCCCTCGAGCTTGTCCTTCGCCACGAAGGGCAGCTTCTTGAGCGCGTTCTCCGCCTTCTCGAGCTTGCTCTCGGGCGGGCGGAGATCGATGACGCCGTTGACGCCCATGCGCCGAAGCTCCGCGCCGACGGCAGGCGGGTTCTCCGGAGCGGCGATGCCCGGATCGTTCCAGACGGACACGGTGCCTTTCGCGGTGAGCTGCTCGGTGGCAGCGGGCGTGAGCTGATCGTAGCGGACGACGAACGTGACCGGCCCGCCGAGCTTGTCCGCGAGCTCCAGCATCCGCTTCACTTGCGTCTCGTTCAGCTTCGCGGCTTCGGAGCGCTTCGGGTTGATCGCCAGAATCGCGTTCGGAAAGCGCCTGCGGATCTCCGCGCCGTACTTCGACATCGCGCTGTCGCCGAGGTTGATCATCAGGCGCCCGTCGGGAATGTCCGCGGCCTGCACCTCGTCGAGGATCTTCGGGACGTACGCATACTCCTTCACGTCGAGCTTGAGCCCGCGCCCGGAGTCCTTGCCCATCTTGAGCCACTGCTTGAGCGTGAGGTTGTTGCCGGGCTCGCCCGTCTCGTCGTGGCGGCACTCGAGCTCGTGCGGCGGATTGATGCCCGCGCGGATGTCCGCCTCGAAGAAGTTGTACCCGCCCTTCATCGCCTCCTGAAACTGCTCCGCCGTGTTCGTCTTGTGCGCGTGGCGCGCTTCGCTCAGCGGACGGCCGGGCCACCAGTGGTTCGGGTTGACCCGCTTCGATTGAAAACCGTCGTTGAGGCCGTAGCCGCGCGACGTCTCAGGTGCGGCCGGCTGCGGCGCCCCCGTGGAGGCGGACGTGGACGGAGCTTGCGTCTTCGGCGCTGCAGGTTGCGGGCTGCGCGGACCGGTGGGACCGGAGGGCTTCATGACGGCGCAAGTCTGACACGGGGAAGAAAGCGGGCCAAATCGGTGTGGGTTCTCTGTCGCTCGCCTGCTCCACGTCGATTACAACCTCTGACCGTGAACGGCGACCCCGCGCTGAGCGTCAGCGGCCTGCAGAAAAAGTACGGCGATGTCACCGCGGTGCAGGAGCTGTCCTTGAGCGTGGCGCCCGGGGAGGTGCTCGGGCTCGTGGGGCCGAACGGCGCGGGCAAGACGTCCACGCTGCGCTGCCTCGCCGGGATCATCCCGCCCACCGCCGGAGAGATCCGGATCGCCGGCGCGTCGCTCAAAGACGAACCGGTGCGAGCGAAATCCGCCCTCGCGTTCCTGCCCGACGAGCCGCGGCTGTTCGACTACCTCACGGTCAAAGAGCACCTGAACCTGATCGCGCGGCTGTACGGAGTCCACGACTGGGAGAGCAAAGGCGCGGCGCTGCTCTCCGAGATGGAGCTCGCCGGGAAAGAGGACGCGCTCCCCTCCGAGCTCTCGCGCGGGATGAAGCAGAAGCTCACCATTGCCTGCGGCTTTCTTCACGATCCGAAGCTCATCCTCCTCGACGAGCCGCTGACGGGATTGGATCCGATCGGCATCCGCAAGATGAAGGCGTCGCTCAAGGCGCGTTCGGAGCAGGGGAGCGCGCTGGTGCTGTCCTCGCATCTGCTGCCACTGGTGGAGGAGCTCTGTCATCGCGTGTTGATCATCGCGGGCGGCAGGTGCGTCGCGCTCGGGACGATTCAGGAGATCAGAAGCCAGCTCGTTCCGGGGGGTGAGGGCCCGTCGTCACTGGAGGATCTGTTCATCAGGATCACGCAGGAGGCGCGGTGAACCTCTACCGCGCGTGGTGGCTGCTCATTGTCGCAGGGTGGCGCAACCGGATCCTCCGGCAATTCCGCCGCCTGAAGAATCCGCGCTACGCCGTCGCGAGCTTCGTGGGCGCCGCGTACTTCTTCTGGGTGTTCGTGCTGCAGCGGCGAACGTCCTCGCGCGGGCCGAACATCTCGGCGGATGTGTTGCCGATGATCGAGCTGCTCCTCGTGGGCTTCGGCGCGGTGGGAATTCTGCTCGCGTGGATCTTCGGAAACGAACGCGCGACGCTGGCCTTCACCGAGGCCGAGGTGCAGTTCTTCTTTCCAGCGCCCTCGACGCGAAGGGGATTGCTCCAGTTCAAGCTCCTGCGAAGCCTCGTGCGGACGCTGTTCTCCGCGGGGATCTCCGCGCTCTTCTTCGCGCGCAACTCGAACCACCCCTGGTTCTTCGCGGCGGGCGCGTTCTTCGGCCTGGCGACGCTGAATCTGCACGTGACGGTCGCGTCGTTCTTCCGCGACTCGCTCTTTCAGCGCGGCGTGTCGTCCTCCAGCAGGCGCATCATTCCCGTCGTCGTCTTCGTGGCGATCGCCGGGTTCGCCGTCTGGGCGGCGTGGACGAAATCGCCGAAGCCGGAGTGGACCGACGAGATCACCATCTCCAACTGGGCCAGCGCCTTCCTCGACACGCGCCCGCTCTCGTGGGTGCTGTGGCCGATCCGCGCGCCGATTCACGTGGCTCTCGCGCAGAACGGACATGACTTTCTGCGAGCGCTCCCCGCGGCCGTCGCGATGCTCGTGATTCATTACGTGTGGCTGCTCTCCACCGACGTCTCCTTCGAGGAGGGCGCGATCGAGAGCGCGGAGAAGCGCACGCGCTGGGTGGAGTCGCGCCGCACCGGAGCGCCGAGGCCTGCATCACCGGGAAAGAAGACCGCAAGCTGGAAGCTCAAGACGACGGGCCCGACGGAGTGGGCGATCATCTGGAAGAACCTGATCGCGGCCAGGCGGGTGTTCTCGCTGCGGGTGCTTCCGACGCTGCTCATCCTCGCCGGAGTGCTGGCCGCCACGTCACTCGTGGTGTTGCCGGGGAAGGGGAGCGGGAACCTCTTCGCGCTGGGGTTCTTCTGCGGAGTGGCGGCGCTGCTGCTCGTGATCATCGGTCCCGCGAGCGCTCGAATCGATCTCCGCCACGATCTCCCGCAGATGGACATCCTCCGGGCGTGGCCGCTCACTGGCGCACAGGTGATGCGAGGGGAGATCGCCGGCGCTGCGCTGGTGCTTGCGTCCCTCGAGTGGCTGATGCTGGTCGCCGCGTACGGGTTCACCGCGCACTGGCACAACGAGCACGTCGGGCACACCGAGAAGC
>JBJMQN010000211.1:0-4491 GCA_045802665.1 Myxococcaceae bacterium
CTCCTGTTTTCCGGGGCAGCCAGAGAGCAGGACCGCGAAGAGCAGGGCGGGCAGGGCGCGGGACATGAGGCCTGCGACCATAGCCCAGCCAGGCAAACCCCTAGCCGCGCTTCTTGAGCACTCCCGACTTGTCGACGAAGTACGGATCCTTCGCGATGGCCTCCACCTTTTCGCGGTAGCCCTGCACGCCGAACCCGGTCTCGAACAGCGCGGTGACGAGCGCGGTCTGCACGCGCTTGCTCGACTCGTCGCCGGTGAGCGCATTGAGCAGCGGCTCGCGGAACCGTTCATCCTTCTTCGGCGCCAGCACGCGCGCGGCGGCGATCTTCACGTCATCCGCGGTGTCGTCGAGGAACGGCAGCACGGCGGGGACGACGCGCGGATCATCCTTCCCCTCGAGGAAGTTCAGCATCACGAGCTTCTTCTCCGGATCGCGCGCGTAGCCTGCGCCCACCTTCTCCAGCACGCCGATCACGACGCCGATGAGATCCAGCGACCCGTCCTTCGCGATCTCCTCCAGAATCCGCAGCGCCCACGACGACGCCGAATCCGAGCTCAGGAGGAACTGGGTCACCGGGGCCACCGCGTCCTTGCCGCGGCCGACGATGAGCTGGAAGACGCTGTCCTTCTCGTCCTCGTCGGTGGTCGCCGGATCCACGCTCAGGGTGAACCGGCCCATCAGCGCGGTGACCGCCTCCGGGATGTCCATCGCCGCGAGCTGCTCCAGCGCTTTCTGCCGCGTCGTCGGGTCCCCGTACTTCTGGGTGGCCTTCGCCTTCAGCTTCAGTGCTTTTTCCGGTCCGGTGCCGCCGCCGAAGATGTCGAACAAGCCCACGTGGTGTTGCTCCTTCTGGGAAACGGCGCGCGCATATAGCTCAAAAGCCGCGGCGGCCCTCAAATATGCAGCGGTGGATTACAGGTGCAGCTCCGCGCGGACGTCCTTGCCGTACGCCTTGCGCAGAGACTCGGCCGCGTCCTTCACCTGCGCCCCGAGCTCGTCCGGAATCTGGATCTGCAGCACGAGGTAGAGATCGCCCGCCGCGGCGCCCTTGAGCGACGGCACGCCCTTGCCGCGAAGCCGCATCTTCCGTCCGCTCTGCGAGCCCGCCGGGACCTTCACGGTGACTTCGCCGGTGAACGTGGGCACGCGGATCTCCTCGCCCAACACCGCCTCCGGCACGGTGATCGGCGTGTCCATGTACAGGTCGTCGCCCTCGCGCCGGACGAACGGGTGGGGGAGCACCTCGACCTCGATGTACAGATCTCCCGCCTTCCCCCCGCGAGCGCCCGCGGAGCCCTGCCCCGCGAGCCGGACTTTGGAGCCCGTGTGCACGCCCGCCGGGATCTTCACCGTGATCCGCTTGCTCTCCTCCACCGTGCCGGTGCCTTCGCACGTGCGGCACAGCGGCGCGGATTTGCCCGTGCCTCCGCAGTTGGGGCACGCGCCCTGATACGTGATGGGCCCCTGCTTCACTCGCGATCGCCCCGTGCCCTTGCACACCGGGCACGTCGTCACCTGACCGTCATGCCCGGAGCCGTGGCACGTCGCGCAGACTCCGGGCCGGGTGACGTTGAGCGTCCGTTCGGTTCCAGTGACGGCTTCTTTGAGCGTCACCTGCACGCGGGCGGTGAGATCCGAGCCCTCCTCGGGGCCCGCCGGCCGCGGGGCGCCGGGGCCATCCTCACCGACGTCGAAGCCCCCAAACCCTCCGAAGCCGCCTCCGGAGCCGCCGGGCACACCGCCGCCGGGCCTGCCAGCGCGGTTGAACAGGTCGCCGAAGATCTCCGAGAAGTCGAACCCGCCGCCGCCCTCGCCGCCGTACGCGAAGCCGCCAGCACCCGGCCGCGACTCGGCCGCTGCCCGGTAGGCGCGATACTGGTCCGCCTTCTTCTCGTCGAAGCCCATCTTCACGGCGTCTTCGCCGAACTCGTCGTAGAGCTTCCGCTTCTTCTTGTCCCCGAGGACGTCGAAGGCCGCGTTGGCCTGCTTGAACTTGTCCTCTGCCTGCTTGTTTCCGGGGTTCACGTCCGGGTGGTACTTCTTCGCGAGCTTTCGATAAGCCTTCTTGATCTCGTCGTCCGACGCCGAACGGGACACCCCCAGCACCTGATAGAAATCGTCAGCCATTTGCCTTCACCCGAGATCGCGAGTGGCTGAAACGTAACCAGGCCATTTCACCTGGCCAGCGAGGGATGGCAGAACGTGCCTTCGGGCCCCATCTAAGGGGGGCCAAAAGCTTCGATGCGCAAAGGGTTTTGGACCAGAGCGGCGGGCTTCGCGATTTTCGGGATCGCGGCGCAGGCGCTCGCCCTCCCGCCTGCCGAGGTGGGTTCGGGGCCGGACGGTGGGGCAGCGGTCGGGCAGGCGGAGAGCCGGCTCATCGATCGCGTGGTCGCGGTGGTCGAGGGTCAGGTCATCACCCAATCGGAGCTCGAGTTCGAGACGCGCGTGGCGCTCGTTCAGCACGGTGCGGTCCAGGCTGCGTCCGCGCCATTGGACGAGCGCACCATGAAGGCCTCGCTGGACTACGTGATCGGCCAGCGGCTGCATGCGGCGGAGGCGGAGAAGCTGCAGGCGTTCGTGCTGGACGAAGGCGAGGTCGATCAGGCGTTGAGCCAGTTCGAGGAGAAGATCGGCGGGCGCACTTCGCTTCAAGAGTTTCTCGCTGCGAACGAGGCGGACCGGCAGTCGCTGGGCGTCGTCGTCGCCCGCAGCCTCCGCGCCGAACGGATCCTGGATTCGAAGATCCGCCTGCGGGCGCAGGTCTCCGACGCGGACGTGCGCCGCTACTACGACGCTCATGCCTCCGAGCTCAACGGAACGTGGGAAGATCTCCGCCCGGTGCTGAAAGAGAAGCTGGTCCGAGACCGCTACACGGAGCTCGCGCAAGCCGAGATGCAGCAGCTCCGCCGCGCCGCGAGCGTGCGGATCATCGCCGCGCCGGGCGAAGGGGCCGGCCGATGAGGAGGCCCAGCCACCGCGAGGAGCTGCTCCCGCCGCCGCGCCCACCGTTTTCCCTCCGCCGCATGGTGCTCGAGGACCTGGACGCCGTGATGGCGATTCAGCGCGCGTCCTTCAAGAACCCGTGGTCGGTGGACCTGTTCAAGCGCGAGCTGACGCACGACTGGAGCACCATCCTCCTCGCCGAGGAGAACTGCGCGGACGGCACGGTCCAGCTCGTGGGCTTCCTCATCTTCTGGCTCGTGCACGACGAGGTGCACATCCTGAACGTCGCGACCGCGCCGACGCACCGGCAGCGAGGTGTGGCGCGCATGCTGATCGACGCGGCGCTGGAAAAGGGCCGCTCGAAGGCCTGCACGCTGGCCACGCTGGAGGTGCGCCGCGGCAACGAGGCGGCGCTCAACCTCTACAAGGCCTTCGGCTTCCGACCGGTGGGCATCCGGCCGAACTACTACGTGGACGAAGGCGAAGACGCGATCGTGATGGTCCTGGACCTGTAGCGGATCTGTAGAGCGCGCGGAATAGCTCTCTGCTTTCCAGGCATTGACACCCGGCCCACACCTCCCTATAAGCGCGCCCCTTTCACGTGGGGCCCCTCAGTGGGGCGAGACCACCTTTTCGGGACTTTGAATGCCGACGATTAACCAGCTGATCCGCAAGGGTCGCGAAGCACTGAAGTACAAGGGCAAGTCGCCCGCGCTGAAGAACTCGCCGCAGAAGCGCGGCGTCTGCACGCGCGTCTACACGACGACTCCGAAGAAGCCGAACTCGGCCCTCCGCAAGGTGGCGCGCGTTCGTCTGACCAACGGGATCGAAGTCACCTCGTACATCCCGGGCGTCGGTCACAACCTGCAGGAGCACTCGGTCGTGATGATTCGCGGAGGCCGCGTGAAGGACCTCCCGGGCGTCCGCTACCACATCATCCGCGGCACCCTGGACTCCGTTGGCGTCCAGGGCCGGAAGCAGAGCCGCAGCAAGTACGGCGCGAAGCGCCCGAGCTAAGGAAAGAGAAGAGCAATGCCCCGTCGTCACGTAGCGCAGAAGCGCAAGACCCTCCCGGATCCGAAGTACCAGGATCGCCTCGTCTCGAAGTTCGTCAACGACCTGATGCGCAAGGGCAAGAAGTCCGTTGCCGAGCGCGTCTGCTACGGCGCCTTCGCCCTGATCGAGGAGCGCGCCAAGGAAGAGCCCCTCAAGACGTTCAAGAAGGCGCTCGACAACGTGAAGCCCGTGCTCGAGGTGAAGAGCCGCCGCGTCGGTGGCGCCACCTACCAGGTCCCCGTGGAGGTCCGTCAGGATCGCCGCGTGGCGCTCGGCATGCGCTGGATCATCACCTTCGCCAAGGGGCGGGGTGAGAAGACGATGCAGGAGAAGCTGGCGGGCGAGATCATGGACGCGGCGAACAACCGTGGAAACGCGGTGAAGAAGCGCGAGGACACGCACAAGATGGCAGAGGCCAACAAGGCCTTCGCCCACTACCGCTGGTAACGAGCGCCGCTCGTTGCGATGTTCCCACGGCCGGCACCCCC
>JBJMQN010000212.1:0-3457 GCA_045802665.1 Myxococcaceae bacterium
CAGCTGCGCGAGCCCACCCTGGATGGCAGCCGCGGCTCGCTCATCAACCAGGAGCGCGCCTACGCGCACGTGCTGAAGATCCGCGGACAGAGGCTCTCGGCGAGGGTGGCGTTCAACCCGGTGTCGCTGGTGGCGCCGGTGCAGATCCGCCGCTGCCGCGTCTCGCACGCGTCGCCCTTCGCGCCCACGGAGGTGCTCGCGTCAGGCGAGCTCGCCGCGGAGGCGCTCTCTCACGAGCGCGTGCTCAAGATGGGCGAGGGCTGCCGGATCGTCGGCAGGCTGGAGCCGGGGCACGAGCACGGCAGCTACTGCATTCGCGGGCTCGCGGGTCAGCCGCCGCTCATCCTGGTGGGGCAGGAGGTCGCCGCGGCGGGCAGGCGGTTCTTCCGGTCCGCGCTTCTGCACTTCGCCGCGGCGGCGGTGCTGTGCGGCGCGGCGGCGTGGCTCATCCGGGCCTGATCGCCAGCGCATCCATCCGGTTTCGCACGGGACGGCTGAGCGACACGGCGGCGGATAGCGACCTACAAGCTCGTTGCGCCATCGTTGATGGCGCGTGGCAGCCCGTGTTCCCCTCAGAGTCCGTGCCTTCGTGGCGGCGTCCGGTTTCACGGTCCTGCTCGCGCTCGCGTTGCGCTTGGGGTTCGTTCCGAAGGAGCTCTTCGCGCTGGTGCTCGTGCTGACGGGGTTTTTCGGCGCGGTTCTCGTTCGCGCATGGTCCCGGGTCTTCCGCCCCAGTGACGCGGCGTTCTGGGCGTTCGTCTGGAAGCGCGACTACATCCGAGCGGTGCGGGGGCAGCGGCTTTTGGGCCTCGTCGGCTGCGTCGTCTGCTCGGTGGCGTTGATCGGCGCGGGAATGGCTGCTCGCGAACGGCTCTACTCCGCGCTCGGGTGCGCGGCCGCGATCACGTTCACCCTGTTCTTCGCGACGGTCGTCTGGACGACGCCGCGCGGGCCAGAGGCGGGGCGGATCAACCCGGCGGGAGTCGTCGTGAAGTACCCGTGGGGCGAGCTGCTCGTGAACTGGCGGCTCGTGCATTCGATCCATCCGGTGCGGCCACCCAACTACCTGCCGATGATCGCGGTGATTCTGCAGCCGGGCATGGCCGCGCTGGAGGCGCTGGGCGCGAGTGCCGAGCGCTCCGAGGCGGGCTTTCGTCCGTGGGCGCGCGAGCTGGATCGCAACATCCGCACGTTCGGCGTCCGGCTGATCTTACGGTTCGCGAACGAGGCCGAGTTCGAGCAGGCCCTCCAGGCCGCGGAGTCGTACGGCCCACCTGTGCGAGCGGCTCCGTCCGACGCCGCGTAGCTTTCATTCGTCGAGCCTGCTCGCCTGTCGGGTTCACTTCACTCCCACAGCCCTTTCGGCGCCTCCGCTGCACGGCGCGCGCTGCGTGCTCACCTTGCCGCGTCGGATTCGTGGGCGGGTGGGGCGGGGTCGCAGGTGAGCGCCGTGGCGGCGCACGAGGCTTCAGCGTCATGCTCCTCCAGACGGAATGTCGGGTGGGGCCGAGGAGTTTGTCGCTCATGCGTTCGCCAGGGATTCCCGGTGTTTGGGCAGGGGCGCTCTGTGCCCTGATCGCCGCGTCCGCATTCGCGCAGGAGAACGCGCCCATCCGCGCGCCCGCGCCGCCGGACAGCGCCGCGCCGTACTGCCAGGGCGAGTACGCGGACGACTTCCGGGCGCTGGCCCCCTCCGTCCTCGAATACGAACGCCGCCCGAACGCCGAGTCCTCCTCTTACTGCATGCGGACCACCGCGGTTTACGAGTGTCTCTCGTACGCGGCGGACGGCAGCATTCGTCGGCAGCGCAAAGAGGTGAGCTCGCACGGGACCGCGTTCGGCTACCGGAACCAGGGCGGTGAGACGCTGCTGCTCACCAACGAGCACGTGGCCGAGTGGCCCGCCGTGACCGATGACGATCACCGCGTCGCCGACGTCCCGGACGGCTGCAAGAAGGTCTCCGAGCAGATGCGCATCGTGGACAACGAAGCGGACGCCTTCGAACGCGACGACATCCCGCTCACCAAGGTCGTGTCGGACGATCGGCTGGACATCGCGATCGTGAAGGCGCGCGGCACGCTGCACGTGCTGCCGTGGCGGATTGGAAAGTCGTCCGCGCTCAAAGAGCGGAACGTGGTGGACGTGCGCGGCTTCCCGTTGGGCGCGTTCCGGGCGACCAATCAGGGCAAGGTCGTCTCCGCGTACGACCACGACGACGAGAAGGACTGGGACCACGACGACTTCGTGATCGACGCGCTGCTGAGCCACGGCAACTCTGGCTCTCCGGTGCTCGCCGTGTCCTGCCGCACGGGCGAGTTCGAGCTCGTCGGCATCTACCACGCGGGCTACACGCGCGGCTCGGCGCTGAACGTCGTCGTCGGAATCGATCAGGTGAAGGAGCTGATGACGACGCTGAAGAAGTCACCGCGCGTCGCGAAGAGCAACGAGTTCGCGACGGGTCAGCTCCTCCCGCGGGACCGCACCCACCTGACCCAGGAGATCGGCAATCAGGCCGAGCCGTTCTTCCCGTTCGGTGGCCTCACCGCGATGGTTCGCGCTCGGCCCGACGGCGCTCACATCTTCGCGCTGTTCGGGAGCAGCTTCCCGCTGCAGTCCACGCCCCTGCTGGTGATCGAAGATCTGCCGTCCAGCACCGTCACCGAGTTCGGAGATTTAGGCCGAGTCTGGTTCGGGGATGTGCGGGGCTTGAAGAGCTACTCGAAGCCGGAGCTGGACGCGGACACGCAGGCGCAGCTCGCGAAGGTGCTGGACGCGCTCAGGCGCGATGCACTCTCCACGTTCGCGTGGCGTGCGGCGGCGCGCACGGCGGACTCCTCGCGGGAGAAGTTCGAGCACGTCGCTCGGCTGGAGCGCGCGATCAAGAAGACCATCGCGGCTCAGCAGGAGCTGTCGTCGGCTGTTTCGGATCTCTCCGACCGCTTCGGTCCGGATCAGGGCGAGCCCACGGTGCGGCTGTCCGAGGCGTTCATGCAGCCGTGGATCAACCCCGCGTTCCCCGCGCCGGAGTGGGGAGAGCAGGGCGCTGCCGGCGCGCCGTAGCGGCCTTGCTGCTGAGCGGGCAGCCGCGCAGAGCTCGTGCTCGAGGAGCAGTGAGACACCTCGCCGTAGCGGCCTCGCTGCTGGTCGTTGCTGTTGAGCGGGCAGCCTCGCCGCGGAGCTCGACCCTACGTCGTCGTGCGCGTGATCTCCGACGTGCCGCTGAACTCGTGCTCGAGGACCAGTGGGACGCCTCGACCGCTGAGCGGGCCTTCCTCGCCAACACTGCTCCGCGGTGCGCCTGCTCGAGGATCAGTGAGACGCCTCGCCGTTGAGCGGGCGCGAAGGGGTGGCTGGAAAAACCAACCCTGCACCGCGGAAAATCGCCATCGGAGGGTTGGTTTTGTCAGCCAACCCCCTCTGGATGCTCGCGGTGAACGCTCCGTCCTGTCCTCCGCCG
>JBJMQN010000213.1:0-4787 GCA_045802665.1 Myxococcaceae bacterium
CTTCTCCACCGCGGCGTTCAGCTTCTCCACGTTGCGGCCGTTGATCACGACCTTCGCGCCCGCCTTCACCAGCGCCGTCGCGATGCCGAGGTTGATGCCACTGCTGCCGCCGGTGACGAAGGCCACCTTGCCGTCGAGAAGCTTGTCCTTGAACACCGCGTGAGCCATTGAGCGTCCCTTGAAGAAGAGGGGCGCTGCATAACGCTACTTCGCGTCGAACACGAACGTTCCGGCGTCGGTCGAGTACCAGAGGACGGAGTCGTTGCCGCGAAGCACCGCGCCCGCCGGGAGTTGGAGGTACTTGAAGATCGTTCCGCTCTGCGTCGCGAACGGGGCGAGCCACATCCCGGTGCCGGGCTCCAGATAAGTGGGCCTTCCTTCGGTCTGCGGAAAGATCTGAACGGCGGTGTCGTCGAGCCGGAAGGGCGTCGGGACCTCCACGGGAAACTTCTGGCTTCTGAGCTCGCCGTTCGCGATCGGAACGAGGAAGTCCAGCCGGCCCTGACCTGGCGCGCCCCAGATTCCATCCTTCTGCGCTCCGACCGGCGCGTAGGGCAGAGCCACGCAACCTCCATCAGGCTGAACGTTCGTGACGCCGCCATCCTCCGCGAGCTCCCACGCGCAACTCACGAGCGAATCACCGGTGGCAGCGACGCCCGCCGCGAAGATTCGATTGCCTTCCTGGAACGCTCGCACGCCGAGGTCGATCTTGATGGGCAGTGACTCTTCCACCCGCTGAGAGACAATCTCCCCGCCATCCACCGAGATGCGGAAGAGCGAGGATCCGGCGAACGCGACCGCGCTCTGCTCGCTCGGCACCAGAATCGCCGCGCTCCAGGCAACGCCCGTATCTCCTGAGGCGTCGACAGCGAGAACCCCCGAGTCCACCTCCGCGTAACGGAGCAGGGCCGAGCCCGACGCGCCCCACAGCTTTCCCTCGGCGACCAACGCTGCCGTCACCGGCACCGCGCCCACGAGCGGCAGCGTTCCCATGGGTTGTCCGGACCGGCTGAACAGCCGACCGTCGCAGACATACGTGCCCGCGTTCGGCATCCGCAGCGCGTTCGCGCAGCGCTCCGGCAACGTGATCATCGGCGCCGCCAGCGGATCGATCGCGAGCACATCGAGCTGCACGTTCCCGCCGGCGGGCTGGAAGCTGACGACGACGTGATAGATGCCGGCGCGAGCGGCGCTGAAGGACACGTTGGCGTGGGCAGTTCCGTTCCCTTCAGTCGTCCCTTCAGTCGCGCTGACGAAGTCGACCGTCACGGCGACCTCGCGGTTGTCAGGATCGATGACCTCCGCGCTGGCGCTGGTGGGCTGGCTCACGATGTCGTCGCAGATGGGGATGTTCGGCGCGTCGACGGAGAACGTTGCGTGGTCACCGACGGGCAACCAGTTCCGGTCCTTCTCCGTCAGACGCGCCGGCGATTGGCATGTCACAGCGCCCTCGCCCGTCCGGTCGGGTGGACAGCCGCAAAAAACGAGGACGAGAATGGCGGACGCCGAAGGGAGCAGGAACTTCACGCCCTGAAGCGTAGCGTTCCTGCTCCCGCCTGCGAAATGCGGTCAGTCGATCTTCGCCGCCCCGTGCAGCTCCATCATCCGCCGCCGTCGAAGCGGGCCGATCAAGAGCTGCAGCCCCGCCGTGAACACCCCGAGTCCGGCGCAGCCGAACCAGAGCGCCCTGCTCCCGAAGTGTTCCAGCACCTGCGTCCCGAGCAGCGGCGCGGCGATCAACGCGAGGCTCCACGCCATGTTGTACGCGGCCTGATACCGCCCCCGCATGTGGTCCGGAGACAGGTCCGCCACCACGCTGCTGTTCACCGGCGCCATCATGATCTCCGCGGCCGTCCACACCACGACCGAGAGCATCCAGAACCCGAGCAGATGATCCGCGAACCCATTCAGCCCGTAGCCCACGCCCGTGAGGAGCGCCGCAAGCGCGAGCAGGTTCGCTCGATTTCCTTTCGCCACGCTCCCCGTCACGAACGGCTGCAGGAGCACGATCATGAACCCGTTCACCGCGATCGTGAGGCCGTAGCTGTCCTCCGCGAACCCGTGCGCCTTCATGTCCGCCGGAAGCGCGGCGAGAAACTGGAAGAAGATCAGCGTGAAGAAGAACGTCACCAGCACGTACGGTCCGAACGCTCGATCCAGAAACGGCAGCGCGAGCTCGGCGAGCTGCGACCTTCGCTTCTCGCCCTCTTTCGGCAGAGGCGGCGGGCTGTCTGGCACTTTCCACCAGATGAGCGCCGCGCAGAGCAGCGTCGTGAGCGCGTCCACCACGAACAGCGCGAAGAAGTGCCTCTTCGCCAGCACGCCCGCGATGAGCGGCCCCACGCCGGCGCCTAAGTTTATCGCCCAGTACAGGTGGCTGAAGGCCCGCATCCTGTCTTTCGGAGGAATCACGTCCGCGATCAGCGCCATCTGCGCCGGCCGGTAGAGATCATTCACCAGCCCGAGGATGAGCAGCGCGAGGCCTATCCGCTCCACCGACTCCGCGAACGCGAGGAACATCATCGCGCCCGCCGTCAGGCAGAACCCGATCAGCATCGTCGGCTTGCGCCCCAGCTTGTCCGCGAGCGCCCCACCGATCGGATTCGAGAGCAGCGCGCCCAGGCCGTAGAGCGAGATGAGCCCGCCCGCATCCGCCACCGACAGGCCGCGCTCCGAGGTGAGGAAGATCTGCAGGAACGGCAGCACGAACGCGCCGAGCCGGTTGATCAGCGTGCCGCTCCAGAGCACCCAGTAGATGGGCGAGAGCCCGCCGAGCGAGGCCTTCAACACCGGGAGCACCCGACCGATCATGAAGCTTCGCGGCGCGGTTGCGAGTGCGGGTGGCATGGAGCCAAGCGACGGCGTCCCATGCTCGAACCTGACGCCGCAGCTGCTCCGGAGCTCATTCTTCGAAGTCGTTCACGTCGTGGCTGGCCATGCCGGCCTCCACCGTCTCGCCCTGAAGCTTTCGCGCTTTCGTCGAGACGCTCCACACATCCAGCGTGGCATCGTCATCCATCTGGCCCACGCAGAGCACCGTCACTTCGCACTTCGGACAGACGCCCTCGACGCCGGGGACGACTCCCTGTGCCGCCGCCGCCTTTACGCCCCGCCAGGTCTCGTCCTCTGTGAGCGAGTTGTCCGACGGGAGCCACCCCACCGCGTCCTCGGTGAGCGTCTCGCTGTATTTCGCGAGCACGCCGCCATCCGCCATCACGAAGGCGTAGTGGGTCGGGAGCACGCTCGCCATCGTCTCGTAGACCTTGTCCGAGTACGCGTCCTTCTCCGCGAAGTGCTGCTTCTCCATCGAGAACGCGTACGAGAGCCGCTGCCGGCAGTCGTCCACGTACTGCGAGTTCTGAATCATCGGCAGCTTCTTATGGACGCGGCGCACGTACACCACGAGCACGCCCGCGAAGAGCACGAGCCCGATGATGATCATCAGGATCGATCCAATGCGTCGCGGTTTCTGCTCGGTGGGTTCCACGGCAGAGCTCAGCTCAGCGCTTCACGGCACTTGTCGCAAACATCCTGCGTCGCCGACACCGCCGTGCTGTACGTCCAGCAGCGCGGGCACTTCTGGCCAGAGGCTTTGAGGATCTCCGCCTTCACGGTGGATTTCGGGAACGTGTTCTCCAGAGACAGCGGCTGCGCCTTCTCCGTCGCGTTCTGAGAGAGCTGCACCTGGCTCACGATGAAGTAGGTGGGGAGCTCCTTCTGGTACTGCTCGAGGAAGGTCTTCGCGTCGCCGGTGGCGGTCAGCACGACCTGTGCTTCGAGCGAGCTGCCGATCACCTTGTCCCGCCGCATCGCCTCCAAAAGCCCCTGCACCGCGGACCGCACCGCGAACAGCTTCTCGAACGTGCCGGACAGCGCTGAATCGCTCTCCGTGCGCGCTTTGGGGAACTGGGCGAGGAAGACGGACGCCTCCTTCTCACCCGGCAGATAGCTCCACGCCTCTTCCGCGGTGAAGCTCATCACCGGCGCCACGAGCACGAGCAGCGTGCGCGCGATCTCGTAGATCACCGTCTGCGCGGAGCGCCTTGCGTGCGAGCCCGCTTTGGAGGTGTAGAGCCGGTCCTTGTTGATGTCGAAGTAGAGGGCGGACAGATCCGTCGCGCAGAAGTCCACGACAGCATGGTGCACGAGGTGGAACTCGTAGCTCTCGTACGCCTTGCTGACGCGATCCACGAGCCCGTTGAGCCGCGAGGGCGCCCACTTGTCCAGAGGCACCAGCTCGGATTCCGGCACCGAGTCCTTCTTCGGATCGAAGTCGTAGAGGTTCGAGAGCGCGTAGCGGAGCGTGTTGCGGATCTTCCGGTATGCCTCGGAGAGACCCTTCAGGATCTGATCAGAGAGCCGCACATCGTCGCGGTAATCCGACGAAGCGACCCACAGCCGCAGCACCTCCGCGCCGTACTGCTGGATGACCTTCTCAGGCGCGACCACGTTGCCCAGAGACTTCGACATCTTGTTGCCGTTGCCATCGACGACGAAGCCGTGCGTGAGGACGGACTCGTAGGGCGCTCTGTCGCGGGTGCCGACGCTGACGAGCAGCGAGCTGTGGAACCAGCCGCGGTGCTGATCAGAGCCTTCGAGGTACAGGTCCACCGGGAAGCCCATGTTCGGGCGCTTCTCGGCCACGGCTGAGAACGAGCATGCGGAGTCGAACCACACGTCCAGAATGTCCGTCTCGCGGCGCCAGGTGGATTTGCCGCAGCCCCGGCACTGGAAGTCCTTGCTCGGGAGGAACTCGGTGACGTCGGTGCTGTACCAGACGCCTGCGC
>JBJMQN010000214.1:0-6523 GCA_045802665.1 Myxococcaceae bacterium
AGAGCTGATGCTCGTCCTCCTCTTCCTC
Source organism: Myxococcaceae bacterium (assembly GCA_045802665.1). Classification (GTDB taxonomy): domain Bacteria; phylum Myxococcota; class Myxococcia; order Myxococcales; family Myxococcaceae; genus JBJMQN01. Next base: position 29 of record JBJMQN010000214.1, read on the forward strand.
CGCGACCACTGGCGGGCGCTCGCGCTGCTGGTCCTCGCGATCCTTATCTTCGTCGACCAGAAGCAGGAGACGAAGACGGACGAGAAGAAGCAGGACCAGGTGAAGGTCCGCACCATCACCGTGTTCCGTGACCGCATGAAGCTCCCGGACGGCACCGTGCAGGAGCACACCGAACGCCATGTCGACAGCAGCGAGCCGCTCCACTCCGAAGAGAAGGCCGCCGAGGTCCACATCGAGACGCGCGAAGTTCAGGTGGCGGTGGAGCAGCGCGTGGAGGTACCGGCGCCGCTCGCTGGCGCGTGGGAGCTCTGGCCGGCGTGGACTTCACGCGGCCGCCGGCGGACAGTCGCCACGTCAATCGGATTGCTACGTGACGTTCCGCCGCACGGCGGGCGTGCGAGCGACATCGGTCTACATCGCGCACAGGATCGGCTCGCGGTAGAAATCCGGCCGGGATGAGGCCGCTGTTCCGAACGTCGCTGCTGCTGGTCGCGCTGCTCTTCGCGTGCGCGCCGACGACGCCTGCTCAGGTGGAGCCGGACGCGTACGACAACTCCGAGGAAGCGGCCGAGGCAGCTGAGGCGCTCGCGCACGCATCGCAGCGACCGCCTCCTCCGGTGCTCGCCTCGTTCGTTCCGCGCATCATCAACAACGGCGCTCGGAACCGGATGCGGATCGCGATCACGTTCGATGCGTGCTCGTCGCCCAAGCAGAGCCAGTTCGACGATCGAATCCTGAAGACGCTGGAGGCCACGGAGACTCCGGCGACGATCTTCCTCGGCGGCGCGTGGGCGAAGAACGAGACGGACATCGTGCGCGAGCTCGCGAGCAATCCGCTGTTCGAGCTCGGCAACCACACGTACACGCATCCGCACATGACGCGGCTGACCGATGATCGCCGTGTCCTCGACCAGTTCCTGATGACCCAGCGCGAGGTCTACGACCTCACCGGTCAGCTCCCGAAATACTTCCGGCCGCCGTTCGGTGAGATCGACGGCCGCGTCGCGTATTGGGCGGCGCAGGCGGGCCTCACGACGATCAACTACGACCTCGCCTCGGGCGATCCGGACACCAAGCACGCGACGAAGGAGAAGCTCATCGAGTGGGTGCGCCTCAAGGCCAGGCCCGGCAGCATCATCGTGATGCACATCAACCACAAAAAGTTCCACACCGCGGAGGCGCTGCCCGAGATCATCAAACGGCTCCGCGCGAAGGGCTACGAGCTGGTCACGGTGGACAAGCTCCTCCACGACACCTCGCCGCCGCTGTGCGTGGATCCGAACCCCGAGCAGAACAACCCGGTCAGGTTCGTGGCTTCCAGAAGACCCGCTCCGTGACGCCCTTCGCCGCGAAGTCGGGGAGCCTGCCCACTTCGCGGTAGCCGTAGCGCGAGTAGAAGCGGTGCGCGCCCTCGTTGAAGTCGGACGCGAGCAGAAAAAAGCCGCCCGGCGGAGCGCCGCTTCCGGACTCATACGCCTCGAGCAGCTTCTGCCCGATCCCTTTTCCCTGCAGCCCTTCCTTCACGGCGAGCGTTCGCAGATACGCGCCGGTGCCGAACGCGCCACGAGCAATGAACCAGCACACACCAACCAGCGCCCCATCCAGCTCCGCCGCGACGAGCCCTTCGCCCCGCTCCAACGCCTTGGTGAATCGCGACTCCAGCGCGGCCGCATCCAGCTTGTACGCGGTGAACAAGGGCAGCGACGCCAACGCCTCGCCGAGCGGGCGCGCGTCAGACTTCTCCATTGGACGGATCACGAGCGACATCGACCACCGACGTTAGCTCCGCCAGAACGGGAACGTCCGGACGAAGTACGCTCGCCCTTCGCGTGCAGCGGCTCCTGCAACAGATCGCGGTGATCGTCGTGCTCGCGGTGGCGATGGCCTGCGAGTGCGGCGGTCACAATCCTCCACGGAAGCCGGACTCAGGCGCTTCGGAGGACGCGGCGGTCGCGGATTCGGGGAGCGACGCGGGGGACGATGGCGGCAGCAGCGATGCCGACGCAGGCAGCAACGACGGTGGCACCGACGCGGGCAATCGCGCGGACGCGGGCGTGCCGATTGAAAACCTCTGCGGAGAGCTGACCGCCGCCTGGTGCGATCGTCTCCTCGGCTGCGGCGAGCTGGATCCGGCTCAGCGGTCCGACTGTCCGGAGCTGATCTCCTGGGTGTGCAGCCAGGATCAGCTGAGCTCGCTCGCGAGGGACGGCTCCATCGGGTTCGATCCGCAGCACGCTCGAGCGTGCATCGACGGCATCCGCGCCGTGCCCTGTGGCCCTGAGCTTCCGGGAGCCGCAGCGTGCGACGACCTTTTCGCTTCGCAGACTCCGAACGGCGGCAGCTGCTCGCGGCAGACGAACGCGTGCGCGAATGGCTACTGCGACGGTGCGGATTGCAGCGCAACCTGCGCGCCGTACCTCGCGCTCGATGCGGGCTGCACAGGCGCGTTTGGAGACGAATGCGGACCCGCCGCGCACTGTCAGAGCGGCCGCTGCACACCGTTTCTTCTCCCCGGACAGGCGTGCGCGCCGAACGATGCGTGCCTTGGCGGGCTGTGCGATCCGGGAGTGCTTCGGTGCGTGGAGTACGGATCGCTCGGGGCGGACGCGGGCTGCGTGTCGGAGGCGGAGTGCATCGAGGGCCTCGCCTGCATCGACAGCGTCTGCCAGCCGCGGCATCGGATCGCACAGAGCTGCCGGATCTACGGAGGCACGCAGTGCGACTCGGACTTCACCTGCCGCTCCTTCGATGGCGGGCTGTCGGGGATCTGCTGGCCGAGATCGGATGCGGGCGAGAGCTGCTTCGGCGTTCCCGAGGATTGCTACGACCGGTTGCTCTGCAGCTCGACCGCGCTGTTCTCCGAAGGCAGCTGCCTCGAGCGCGTGGGCGAGGATGCGGGCTGCAACCGCGTTGTACAGAATTGCAGGTTCGGTCTCGTGTGCGGGCCGGACTCGCGCTGTCATCGGCTACCGCACGTGAGCGAGTCGTGCGCGGCGGATCCGTTCAACTTCCGTTCGTCCGATTGCGTGGCGGGGTTCTGTGACGATCGCGGAGACGGCGGCGTATGCCGGGGGCCTCAGGACGCGGGCCAGAGCTGCGGCCGGCCATGGGAGTGCGCGTCCAACGTGTGCGCAGGTGGTGCGTGCGCCGTGCAGTGCCTCTGACGAGAATGACGGTCTCATCCCTGCGCGGCCTGAGCCCGGTGCAGCCTCAGGGCGTGGCCTGCGCGGACAAGCAGGTGTGCCGGAGCGGAACGTGCGGCGCGGTGGCCTGCGCCTCCGCGCTCCGACGCGAGTGAGATGGAACAGGGAGCACCAGATGATCATCGCCCACCAGGCCGACGCGGCAGCTGAGCGTAGCGCCGTCGCCGCACTCCGAGCTGCTCTACTTGCCCAGCGCCCGCTTCACCGCGGCCTCGTCGACTTTGAGCCCGCTCTCCTTGCGGAGCGAATCGTCGAGCCGCTCCAGCTCCTTGGCGCGGAGCTCGTACCAGCGCTGCGACTGCAAGGTGGGCCGGGCGTCCTCGAAGCTCGTCTGCAGCGGCGCCTCACGTCCCTCGAGCCTGAGCAGCCGGAACATCCCGTCCGTCTCGAACAGCTTCTCTTCACCGATGCCGACCATCAGCCACGCCTGCTTGCTGTTCGCCTCGCTGCCGAGGAGAAGCTGCAGCTCCTGCGCGGACACCTTTTGATCGGTCACCACGCCCACCGCCTTCGCCTTCTGCTCGAAGCTCGCTGAGTCTTTCCCAGTCGTGGCCTTCATCAGCGCGTCCGCCTTCTCGCGCACGCCCTTCTTCGCCGCCACGTTGCCTTTGGGAAACGGCAGGTCGACGACTTTGAGGACCAGCCGCTCCGGTCGCACGTAGTCGCTCTTGTGCTGCTCGTAGTACGCGCGCAGCGCCTTCTCATCGCCCGCGCTCTGCTTCGCGAGCTCGTCGAGCTTCTTCTGACGCCACCCGTCCGCGAGCACGTGCTTCAGCTTCGCCGCGACGGCGGGGTCTTTGACGACGTCCTCCGCCTGCGCTCGCCCTGCGGCCAGCTCATCCGAGATCGCCCGGTCGGTTGCCTGCGAACCCTGCTGATCCGGGAACTCGTGCGCGAAGGCGCGGAGCTCGTCGTCGGTCACTACGCCGCCGTCGTACGTCGCCACAGGGGTCCCGCCACCCTCCGGTAGAAACCCCTGCTTCGAGAGGGAAAGCGGAGCCGTGGATGTGGGTTCGGGCGTGTGCAGCACCCAGCCCACCGCGAGGCCCACTGCGAGCCCTGCGCACACGGCCACCACGATCCACGCGGTTGTTCTCGCCACGCCTGTCGAGCCTCCTCGCCTGCTGTCCGTCTGCACGAGCGCGGAAAGGTTAATTGACTGTATGCGCTGTGATTGAAAGCATCCGCTCTCCCCAAATGGCGGAAGAAGTCGCTCCCATCAACTTCGGCCGGTATCGCCTCCTGCGCAAGCTTGCGACAGGCGGGATGGCGGAGATCTATCTCGCGGTGCAGCAGGGTCCGCACGGCTTCGAGAAGGTCGTCGTCATCAAGAAGGTGCTGCCGGATCTCGGCGCGTCTTCCGAATTCGTCGACATGTTCCTCGACGAAGCGCGGCTCGCGGCGCGGCTGGACCACCCGAACATCGTCCGCATCTACGACTTCGGCGAGCTCGACGGGACGTTCTATCTGGCGATGGAGTACCTCGCCGGCGAAGACCTCGCGTCCGTGCTCCAGCAGTGCCGCCGGACGACGCAGTTCATCCCGGTGAACCTCGCCGCGGAGATGATGATCGGCGCGTGCGAAGGGTTGCACTTCGCGCACGAGCTCGAAGATCACGACGGCAACAAGCTCAACATCGTCCACCGCGACGTGAGCCCCTCCAACATCATCGTCACCTATCAAGGCGTGGCGAAGATGGTGGACTTCGGCATCGCGCGCGCCGAGACGAACGTCGTCAAGACGAACCCCGGCACGCAGCTCAAGGGGAAGATTCAGTACCTCGCGCCCGAGCAGGCCAAGGGCACGCCCGTCGATCGCCGCGCGGACACCTTCGCGCTCGGCATCGTGATGCACGAGCTGCTCACCGGAAAGCGCCTCTTCCAGCGCGAGAACCAGCTCGCGACGCTGAACGCCGTGCTGGACGTCCGCGAAGTCATTCCGCCGCCGTCGGCGCAGCGCCCGGAAGTTCCCGCTGAGCTCGACGCGATCGTGATGAAGGCGCTGAACCGCGACGTCACGATGCGCTACCAGAGCGCGGCGGAGATGGCGTCGGATCTCCAGCTCTTCCTCTCGAAGGTCGGGCACGTTCGCGGCAAGGCCGTGGTGGAGTTCCTCACCAAGCTGTTCGGCGAAGAGCGCAAGCGCAGCAAGATCCGCGTCGCTCACGGTCAGGCCTCGATCGAAGAAGTGAACCGCGCCTCGCCCGGTTCGCAGAGCCGCCCGTCGTTCTCGAATCTGCAGCCGGTGCGGACGGATCCGAACGGCATCCCGATTCAGGGAACGCCCGCGCGCACCAAGTCCGGCGTGCAGGCCCTCGATCCGCGTCCGCCGTCGCAAGCGAACCGGACCCCGGGCGGCAGTCCGCGTCCTCCGTCTCAGGTGGGCGCCGCGAGGCCGCCGTCGCAGATCGGTAGCGCCCGTCCTCCGTCCGTCGCGGGCGGCGCCCGTCCGCCATCACAGGGGCAGCCGAGACCTCCGTCGCAACCGGGCGGCGCTCGTCCGCCGTCGCAGCCTCAGGCGCAGCTCGTCCCGAATCCGCAGGTCTCGGACGACGCGCCGGTGCTCGAGCCCGAGCCGGCGACGAACGCGGCGACTCCCTCTCAGCTCAAGAAGTACCTTCCGATAGCGATCGTCGCCGCGGGCGTGCTGCTCGTCGTGACCGCTGGCGCGCTGGCGATGCGTTCGCCGAAGCCGCCGGAGATCGTCACCAACACCGACCAGAGCTCCGGCCAGCAGAATCAGCAGCAGCAGGACTCGCAGAAGAAGAAGGACGATGCGGTCGTCGTCGTGAAGAAGCCGGACGACAAGAAGACGACCACCGACACCCGCCCGCCGGATCCGGGGCTTCAGGTCGGCGGCGTGAAGTTCCAGCTCACGCCCGCTGTCGCTCATGTGTCGATCGACGGTGATGCGCTCGCGAATCCCACGGGCGCGAAGTACCTGCCGGTGGGTACGCACCACTACGTCGCGGAGGCCGCGGGCTACTTCCCCGAAGAGGCGGACCTGCTCGTCGAGGTTGGCAAGATTCGCGAGATCCCCGTGGCGCTCAAGGCGCGCCCGGTGACTCCGAAGGGCACGGTGGAGATCAACTGCCAGCCGTGGTGCAAGATCTCGGTCGACGGTCGCGACACCGGCAAGACGTCACCGGCGCGCGTGCAGGTCAACGCGGGGTCACACCAGCTTCAGCTCACGAACCCGCCGGCGGGCCTGGCGAAGACCATCACCGTGAAGGTTCCCGCGGACGGAACGGTGAAGCAGGTGGTGAAGCTCGAAGACTGAGCTCGCCCTCATC
>JBJMQN010000215.1:0-5902 GCA_045802665.1 Myxococcaceae bacterium
CTATTCGACGAGCACGGTCCCGGCGGCGAACGATTCATGCTGGGTGGCCTACGACGGCTCACCCGCGGTCAATCTCGGGACGGGTGACGGCTCGAAGACCGCGTACCTGTTCCTCCGCGATCCAGCGGGGAACGTGACGAACCCCCCGTCGAGCGACACAGTCATCCTGGATCAAACCGCGCCGACGGTGCCCACCGGTATCAGCGTCTCGGCCGGTCATCGTTCCGCGACCGTGACGTGGACGGCGAGCACCGATACGGGAGGCATCTGGCTGGCCGGATACGAGGTCACGCTCAGGCGGCCGCCGCTGGCGCCCGTGGTCTTGAACTCGGCGACCCCGACCGTGACTTTCAGCGGCTTGAGCGACGGACGCGCGTATCAGTTCTCCATTCGATCCTACGACCTGCTCGGCAACTACTCGGTTCCCACCGCGCTGCTCAGCGTCACTCCGAAACCGGCCTGGCAATTCATCGCGCGGAGACCGACGACGGCGAACTTGAACGGCGTTTGGTTGGGGCTCAGCTCGCTCGTGGTCGCCGGGGAGGTCGGCACGCTGCGGCTGTCCGGCGACGGCGCGGACTCGTGGCAGACCTCGGACACCGGCGCGGACGTCCCGCTTCGGTTCGTCCGCAGCGACACCTCCAATGGGCTCGTGCTCAGCGGCGGCGCGAACGGCACCCTTGGCTTCCTCGTGGGCAGCGCGTTCACGCCCATCCTCGTGACGGGCACGCCTGACATCTACGACATGGCGGAGGTCGATACCGTCACGCCGACCTCCTCCGGCGGTCCGGCCACCGAACCCTCCGTCACCGCCTACTACGCGTACGTCGGCGAGGGCGCGGCGGGCTACGGACAGCTCACCGGGAGCGACACGAACCCCGCCAATCCGCTGACGCTCACGATGGAGCCGGCGACGCTGCCCACGATGAGCGGCAATACGATCTTGCGCGGAGTGACGGGCTGCTCGTTCACCGACGTGAACGATGGCAGCCTGGTGGTTTCGACGATCGCCGTGGGTGACAACCTGAATGGCACCGTCCGTACCGGCGTGATCCTGAGCTCCGCCGATCACGGTCAGAGTTACAGCCAGGGTTCTCTGCCCACCGGCTACTCGTCGATGGTGCTGCGAGGCGTGGTCACCACGAGCGCGGGCATTCTCTTCGCCGCGGGCAGCTCCACGAGCGACGGCACCACTCGCACCGCGCTGTTGACCTCTTCCGATTGTGGATCCACGTGGAGCGCGGTGAGTGGCGCGCCGTTGGATTCGATCAGCGTGTACGGCGTCGCCGCCACCGCGAGCGGGCCGAACAGCTGGAAGATCTGGCTCGCGGGTAGGGCGGCGGATCCGTCCACGGGCGTGGAGGGCTCGACCGGCAAGCTCATCTCGTACGACGTGGCGTCCGGCACGGCGACGAACGTTCCCGGCGTCGGCGCTCCGCTCTCGGCGGTGACTGGCGTGAACAACACCACCCTCTTCGTCGTGGGCACGAACGGCTACGTCGCGCTCACAGACGGCACCACGGTCACCGAAAAGTCCGCCGGCCAGCTCACCACGTGGCGAGCGGCCTCCTTCTACGAGGACGCGACGGACACCACGGTCTGGTACGTCGGCGACGGGACCCAGGTCGCGAAGTCCACCACCGGTGCGGATGGAGGGGTGAGCTTCGCGTCTGTCAGTCCGGGCATCTCTGGCGTGGAGCTCGGGGCGATCGGCGCGCAGGACTCGACCGGCTTGCTCTACGCATCAGAGCGAATCACGGACGGCGGCTTCGTCTCCCGTATCTACATCAGCGATGGCGGAACGTTCGTCCCGATGACCAACCAGCCCGCCAACCTGCTCCACGATCTCAAGTGCAAGTACGGCAACTGCTACGCGGTGGGACAGAACGCTGTGCTGAACTTGAACGCAGGTGGATGGGCGCCTGTTGGAAGCGGACCGCCGCCGACTGCGGATCTCGTCGCGGTAGCGCCGCTTCCGAACTCCGGAGTCGCGGCGGTGGGATCCGCGCTCGGAGGAGGGTTCGGTCAACCGTTCGTCTACGTCTACGCCAACGGGTCGGTGAACAGCGGGAACCAGCCGTTCGGTGGGCCGTTCACAGCGATTGACTCCAACGAGTTCTCGAACCTGCTCATTGGCGGACGAGGCACTGTGTTCTTCGGCATTCGCATGGGCCCAAGCAACTACACGTGGATTTCGAGGAACCTGAACGCGCAGTGGTACGGCGCCCAGGTCCGCTCGGTCGCGAGCGGCGGCGGTCAGGTCTGGTACGCGGTCCTCGACACCGGCGACATCCTGAAGTCGACCGACGACGGGAGCTCGTTCGTGTCCGTGACACCTCCGACCGGCGGCAAACAGCTCTACGGCCTCATCGCGGGCACCACGGTTCGCAGCACGCTGTACGCGGTGGGCGAGAGCGGCACCGTGGTGATGTCCTCCTCCGGCGGCCAATAAGGACCTACGACCTTGCTCTCCTTCGCACTCACACTGGCCATCCTCGCGCAGGCGCCCGCGGCGGATCAGCGCCCGCTCAAGTTCGCCTCTCCCGGGCTGAAAGCGGTGAACATCTCCGAGGGGGACGCCTCCTTCTACTCGGACCACTTCGCGCAGCAGCTCAAGCTGCTCGGGCTCCAGGTCGTCACCGCGCAGGACATCTCCACGCTCATCGGCCTCGAGCGGCAGAAGCAGCTTTTGGGCTGCGGCGACAACGCGTCGTCGTGCGTGACGGAGCTCGCGGGCGCTCTCGGCGCGGATGGTCTCGTCGCGGGGTCGCTCGGAAAGTTCGGGCCGGTGTACCAGATCAACCTCTCCATCCTCGGCGCGAGCAACGCGGAGCCCATCTCCGTCTATTCGGCGCGCGTGACCGGCGAGGAGCCGCTGCTCGACGAGTTCACGAAGGCCGCGAAGGCGATGGCGCGCGAGGTGTATTTGAAAGCTGGGCGGCCGCTGCCGGACTCACTCATCGAAAAATCGGCGGGGCGGAAGTATTTCTGGATCCCCATCGTCGCGGGTGCCGTCGCGGCCGGCGCGGGCGGTTACGCATTCATGGACTCGCGCGACAAGCTCAAGGCGCTGCAGGACGGAAATGAAGCGAAAGTGGGCGCTGATTCGGCGACGTTCGCCCAGCGCGGGAACCTGGAACAGACGGTGGGCGTGGCGCTGATGGGCGCAGGCGCGGCGGGACTGGTCACCTGCATCGTGATGTACGTGGCCGGCGCGCCGCCGAAGATCACGCCGACGGTGACGGCGGGGCCCTCGGGCGCGCAGGTTTCGGTTCTGGGGGTGTTCCCGTGAAGCTCGAACGACTCCTGATCGCAGCGCTTCTGGTGCTCACCGGCTGCGCGGACTTCGAGACCGCGCGAACGGACTACGAGCAGAAGCTGCAAGAGCGAAGGGACGCGAGCGCGCTGAAGAAGGATCTCGGGCAGTCGTGCATCGAGAACGACGAGTGCGAATCCAACCGCTGCACGGACGGCTTCTGCAGATCCGATCCGGCGGGACCGAACCAGAGCTGCAACCGCCCCGCGGACTGCGCCAGCGGGCTCGTCTGCGAACCGGTCGCGGATCTCTACCTGTGCGAGCAGTCCGCGTGCCCGGCGGTGGGACGGCTCTGCCAGGGCGACTTCGCGTGCACCGGCGGGACGGGCTGTGGTGCGCCGCTCAAGTGCGACCACGGCGTCTGCGCCGTGGCGAGCTGCGCGGCAGGGACCGCATGTGCTTCCAACGCGGAGTGCTGCACGGGCTTCGCGTGTCAGGCGGACGGGGGCTGCGCGGAGGCGGACGCGGGAAGTCTCCCGGCCGGTTTCCACTGCAGCTCCGCTGCGGAGTGCGAGAGCGGCGAGTGCGGAAACAACGGCATGTGCCGAGCGACCGCGGGCTCCTGCAATCACATCGGCGCGGGCTGCGCGAACAACTGCTGCTCGGGGCTGGAGTGCTCCAGCACGGACAGCGTCTGCTGCCTCGGAAACGCGCGGACGTGCGTGAGCGATGACGAGTGCTGCTCGCACCAGTGCCTCGACGGAGTCTGCGCCCAGAAGCAGGCCTGCCGTCAGCGCGGACTGCCCTGCGCCGACTCCACCGACTGCTGCACCGGCAAGTGCGACGCCCAGTCGAAGCAGTGCGTCTCCGCCGACGCGGGGAGCTGACTACCAGCCCTCGCGAACGATCAACGCCTGCACCCGCGAGCGGACGTCATCGCGAATCTGCCGCACTCGCGCCACTGGCTTTCCCTTCGGATCTTCCAGCGGCCAATCATCCCGGCGAAGCCCCGGGACATGAGGACACTCATCCCCGCATCCCATCGTGATGAGCAATTCCGCGCCGCTCGCCAGCGCTTGAGTGAGCAGCTGAGGCTTGCCGCCGCTCAGGTCGATCCCGACCTCCGCCATCGCCGCCACGACCTCCGGATGCACTCGCTCCCCGGGATTCGTGCCTGCTGAGATCGCGCTCGCCTTCTTCGCGAGCGAATTGAAGAACGCGGCGGCCATCTGCGATCGCCCGGCGTTGTGCACGCACGCGAAGATCACCGTCGTCATCGCTTCTCCCCGGGATGCGGGACCACGACGTCCGGCGCAGACGCCGGAAGCGCGGGCACGAGCCAGCGGAACAGGAGCGTCGCGGCGAACGCGCCCAAAAGCTGCGCCACGATGAACAGCGGCGCGTCCGCCGGACGAATTCCGGAGAATGTGTTCGTCAGTGATCGCGCCAGCGTCACCGCCGGATTGGCGAACGACGTGGAGGAGGTGAACCAGTACGCCGCCGTGATGTACGCGCCCACCGCGAACGGGACGACCGAGGCGCGATGTCGCGACACGCCCCAAATCACCGACATCAATCCGAACGTCGCGATGAACTCGCTCAGAAACTGCGCCGCGCCGGATCGCTCGTGCAGGGAGAGCATCAGCGCCGGTTCGCCGAACATGAGGTGAGCGCAGACCACGCCCAGCCCGGCTCCCGCGATCTGCGCGGCGACGTACCCGGGCACGAGTCGCCATGGCATCCCGCGCTGACTCGCGTCCGCCAACGTCACCGCCGGATTGAAGTGCGCGCCGGACACCGGACCGAACGTGAGGATCAACGCGACCAGTCCTGCACCCGTGGAGATCGTGTTCGCGAGCAGCGCGCCGGCGACGTTCCCGCCGCAGAGCCGTTCGCCCATGAACCCGGAGCCGACGACCGTGGACAGGAGCAGCGCGGTGCCCACGAACTCTGCGGCGAGACGGCGAGACATCGTGACCGGCATCCGACGAGACGCATATTCGGATAGGCGCAAGTCGCGCAAGTCACGAACTCGCCACGATCGATCGACGCGGACTAGATCCGGAACCCCAATCGCAGCCCCACGATCGCGGACGGATCGAGCCAGCCAACCTCCACGCCGAACTCGAAGGAAGAGCTCTGCAGTCCGAAGCCGAACGCGCCGTGAAGATGGAACAGGTAGTCGCTCTGGCCGAACATGAGCCACGGGCCGACGAGGCCTTCGAGGTAGACCTTCCCGTTGCCCAGCACCGCGCGCACGTCGAGATCGATCGGCGCTCCGACTTCGGGGCCGTTGGCGAGCAGCGCGCCGAACCTGCCGCCGACGCGGATGTGCCTCGCCAGCGCGCCGTCCACCGCGAGCGTGAGGTTGATGAGCCCTCGCCGATAGAACTGGTAGTCCGCGCCCAGCCCGAGCCGCACCTCAGCCAGCGCGGTGGACGGCAGCAGGGTCAGCAGCACGGCGACGGGAACCGCTCGAAGCAGAGTCTTCACGAGGTGACCTCCGACGCTCGACGCTAGGCGAACGACGCACGGCCGCAACGCCAAACAGGTGCACGAAACGTGGGGCGGGGTGGGGTGATGGGCCGCGTCTGAACGGCCGCCGCGAAAACGTGCGCCAGCGATGAAACCTCAGGCGCGGCTGCC
>JBJMQN010000216.1:0-6825 GCA_045802665.1 Myxococcaceae bacterium
TCCAGAACTTGAGCTTCCGCGACGAGAAGTCGTGGTAGCTCACCGCGACGTTCTTCGTGGACGGCTCGATCTTCACGTCCGGGAAGAAGCCGGTGTCCCCGTTGCCGTCGAGCAGCACCGGAGCCGTCGCCGTCGTCCCCGAGGTGACCTTCACTCCGTAGAGCTTGCCGAAGCTGCGCTTGGCGGTGCTGTCGAAGCTGCGCTTCATGTACGCGATGTACGCATCCTTGCCGCTGAACGTGACGGAGCTGAACAGGCCCACGCCGTCGAGCACGTCGTTGAGCGTGGACGGGTTGTACTTCTTCGCGCAGAGCGCCTGAGTGCCCGAGAGCACGCACGCCTCGGTGTTGGGATCGCAGCTCGTGCAGCTCGTGTCGGGCTGATAGCAGCCGGGGCCGCCGGTGCCGGTGTCCGCGCAGATGTCCGTGCAGCCGGAGCACGCAGGCGCAGGCCGGCTCTGGCAGGCGAGCGTGACGATCGTGAAGTCCGACGCCGAGGTCGGGTTCGGCACGTTCGCGCGCGCGAACTTGAGCGCGGTGATGAACTCCTTCGCGCCGGTCGGAACAGGAGCCGGGCAGTCGTTCGCATTGAATGACGACGAGCCGCCCTTCTGGAAGTAGCTGATGCCCGGGAGCCCATCGGAGTCCACCGCGACGCTGGTGTAGAGGCCGAGGTCCGCGTTGTCTCCGTCAACCTTCAGCAGGGTCCACGCGCTCGCGTTCGGTCCCTGGTAGGCGAGCTTCAGATCGCCATTCGTCACGTCGTAGTAGCTGACGTACGTGTTCGCGCTCACCGCGACGTCCGTGTAGCGGCCCACGTCGTCACCCGGCTCGACCACGCCCTTTCGAGCGCCGGACGGTCCGTACTTGGTCGCGCCGGTCGGCACGCCGTCCACGTACTCGCGCTTCGCTCGGGATTTGTTCGGGTCGTAGCGATCCACCACGAGATCGCCGAACTCGCCGTCGTAGTGCGAGACCACGACCTGATTCGCGGCGGGGTCAGCGGCGGCAGCGGAGAAGCGACCGAGGTCACCTGACTGCAGCCCGGGGAGCTCCGTGCACTCGCACGCGTTCGGCAGATGGCAGGTGTCCCAGATGTTCCGGTTGTCCTCGAACGTGGCGATGAAGCCCGGCGCGCACGAGGCGGGGCACGCGTAGTCCTGGCAACGATCGATCGTCGGCACGCAGCCCTTGCCTGGCTCGCATGCGCCCTCGCACGGGAGATCCACCATGCACTCTTTTTGGAAGCACGACTGACCCGCCGGGCACTCGCCGAGGTCCGAGCACGCGTGGAAACGGCAGCGGTTGGACGTGCCGTAGTGATCCGTCCACGGCTCGCAGAACAGATCGCCCTTGTCGCCGCAGTCGCTGTCCGTGTCGCAGGAGAGCACCTTGTCGAAGCACTTCTTGCGATCAGTCGGGCAGGTCTGGCCCGGGCAGCAGTCCGCTTCGGTGTTGCACTTGCGATCCGCGAAGACGCAGCACTGGAGGCTGCCTTTGTCCTTCGCGGTGGAGCACGTGTAGTGATCCGCGCACGCGTTGTTGTCTACGCAGGACGAGAAGTTGTCCGGCTGGACGTCCTCGACACCCTTGCAGGGATCGACCGTGACGATGTGCTCGTTGCAATGACAGCCGAGCGCGGACAGCGTCGCGAACACAGCGATCGCCAGACCGAAGCGCGTGAACGACATTTTTGAAACCTCGTAGGGAGACGGCCGAACCGGCGCATCCTAGCTGCGACTACCCGCGCGCGCGAAGGGCGGAAAGGCACGATCTGACGCACGATGACGCTGTGTGTCGAAGGTCTCGGACGGCGAGAAAACTAAAGCCCACCGTCCGAGCTGCCTGCGTCCGCTGCGAAGGACACCGACAGCGGATTCCCGGCATCGGCAGTCGGCGGCCTGTTCGCGCGCGAGCTCCCAACTCCGCCATCTTCCGTGGGTGAGTGGTTGGCATCCACCGGGGTTTCCGTGGTCTGTGACCCGGCGTCCTCCTCCGAGGGAGCCACAGCAATTTTCAGCAAGAGGTGATCGAGCTTTGGCGCGGGCGCCACTTTCTTCGGCGTCTGACACGTCTCATCCACGGACGCCGAGACGGCAGCGCGCAGCCCAATGCCGCCGTCGAAGCAGGAGGTCACATCCGTGGGGAAGCCCACTCGGCACTTTGCGCCGCGCGGGGTGAAGACCTGCGCTTCGGTGGCGCCGGTGAAGCCGTTGGGCGAGCGGGTGAGGGTGATCACCGCGCCGCCGTCTTCAGAGGAGAAACCACCATCGAGCGTGGGCCGCTGCACGAAGAGCTGCAGCGTCCCGCCGTCGTCGAACGCCTGGTACTGAAACGACGGGTTCTGAGCGTGGCGATAACTGCCGGCGAGGTTGTCGAGGCAGCCCTGCGGGACCCGGACGGGCGGAGGCGGCGGCGGCTCTGTCGGCGTGGGCGGGGTGATCACCGGCTTCGGACAGGCGAACAGTCCGAGGGCGGCGACGAGGGTGAGCGCTGTAAGTCGGCGATTCAAAGGTAGGCGCCTACCCTACCGCGATGCCGACGGAACGTTTGACCGAGTTCGTACGTCCCCGTTTAACTATGGGCACCATGCGTCGCCTCCTCGCCGTCGCTCTCGTCGTTTCGCTGATGCCGCTGTCCGCGTTCGCGCAGGACGATGATCTGCTCGCGCCGCTCACCGACGAATCGCCGAAGAAGGGCGCGAAGAAGAAGAAGGCGCCGCCCGCGAAGAAGCAGCCCGCCGCGAAGAACACCGACAAGAAGCCGCCAGCCCCGGACGACATGCTCGAGTCTCTGGTGAACACCAGGACGGAGCTTGCGGTGAAGGTTCCGTCGAACGTGCACGGCGCGAAGCTGTTCATCGATGGCAAGGAGATTGGTCCGGTCGCGGGAGCAGTGGAGGCACCGCCGGGCGAGCACACCGTCGTGGTCAAGCGCGTGGGCTACGCGGACTTCACGAAGAAGGTGACGATCGCCGAGGGCAAGCTGACCGAAGTCGCCGCGAACCTGGAGCCGGTCGCGGGCGTGCTCGCGATGACGGTGGGGCCTTCTGATGCGGAGGTCTTCGTCGACGGAAAGAGCGTGGGCACGGGCGATGTGAAGGACATCCCGCTCATCCCCGGCAACCGGATGATCACCGTGCGCAAAGACGGCATGGAAGAGAAGACCGTGCAGCTCGCGGTGAAGCCGGGCAAGGACTATCCGGTGACCGTGCAGCTGAAGCCGGCGGCCGTCGCGCAGACGCACACGATCGTCGCGCAGAACGCGGATCGCCCGGAGAAGACGAACCTGGTCCCGGACGAGACCGTCGCGAACAACAATGAAGTCACCACGACCACGTCGGTCGAAGAAGAGACTCCGCTCTACAAGCGCTGGTACGTCTGGACCGGAGTCGCCGTCGTCGCCGCCGGAGTGGGAGTGGCCGCCGTCGCCGCGAGCAGCAGCGGAGGCAAGACGCTGACCGAGAGCAACGTCTGCGGCGGAAAGTGCGACGCGGTCATGAACGGGCCGCGAACCGGCCTCGCGTTCTGACCCGCCGTTCACGATCCAGCCAACATCGGTCGTCTACTTCTCCCGCAGATCCTCGCCCTCGCCGGTGGTCCCGTTCCCGCCGTAGTCGAGCACCAGGAACACGTCCGTCACGCGCCCGACGCCTGAGTAATCCAGCGCCGTCGCCCGAACCTTGAACGGCTCGTTCTCAGGCAGCTTGCCGGTGACATCCACCTCACCCGGCTCGAAGCCGAAGCCCATCTTGCCGACGTTGTCGATGCGCTCGTTGGCGATCTCCACGCCCTCGGGCGCGTAGCCTACCGCGGCGCGCGAGAGCACCTGCCCATTCGCGCCGATGATCTCGAGCAGCACGAAGTTGTCGACCTCCCAGCCCTTCGTGCCCGCCGCGTCGCCGAACAGCCGAGCGCGCGCGCCGTCCAACTTGATCATCGGCGTCTCGCCGGTGGCGACGACTCTCGGCGTCCGTTCGAACTCGCGCGTGTCCACCTCGATGTCCTGGCGCTTGTCCGGAATCTGCAGCGTCTCGCGCTCCGGCGTCTCAGCGAGCAGGCGGAAGGGTCGCGGCGGGCCGGACTTCACCTGCGTCTCGACGCGCTTGGGGCAACCGGTGAGGAGGAAAACGACGGCGAGGGAGATCGCGGTGCGGAGGATCACGACCCGCTGTCATAACAAAGTTTTTCCGCCGTCCGAGCGCACATCGACGCCGCGCGAGCGCACCGAATACGCTCCCCAGCTGGATGCGGTTTCCGCTGATTGCCACGTGCTGTCTCTTCGCCCTGCCGGCGTTCGCGGGCGAGCTCTCCCCGGAGCTGCAGCTCACGTTGCAGCATCTGCGTGAGGGAGAACGTGCGCGGGTGGAGAAGGCGCTCGGGCCGATCGACGAGCTGCCCAGCTACCGCATCTCGCTCGATGTGGATCCTGCCGCGCGTGAAGTGACGGGCGTCGTGCAGGTGACCGTCAGCGCTCGGGAGGCGACGCTGTCGCAGGTGTATCTGCGGGTGACGCCCAATGCGCTCGAGTCCAGCCGGGTGAAGTTGTCGAACCTGAAGGTGAACGGGCAGCCGGCGGTGATGGAGCATCCCGAGCCCTCGCTCTACAAGGTGAAGCTGGATCCGGTGGTGCCGCCCGGCGCCGCGGTGACGGTGGAGGTCGCGGTTCGCGCGAAGGTCCCGAAGCTGGAGACCAATCCGCAGCAGTCGCTGTTCGGCGGGCTGGCGGGCGGGAGCAAGGCGAAGTCGGATCACGGCGCGTTCGGGATGACGGACGACGTGATGAGCCTCATCGGCATCGTGCCGCAGATCCCTCCGCCGAATGATGGCGAGGAGGGGAGCGATGAGCCCTCGGGCATCGGCGATCTCGCGCTCTACACCCCGTCCAACTTCCTCGTGTCGGTGCGCGTCCCGACGGGTTGGCGGGCGCACTGCACAGGTGTGGCGCTCGGCGAAGTGCCTGAGCAGGACGGAAGGATCCGGTACTCGTTCGGAGCGGCGGCGGCGCGGGATTTTCCGCTGCTCGTCAGCCGTGGTTTCGAGAGCAGCACCGCGACCGTGGGCGATGTGACCGTGGAGAGCTGGTACGGGCAGGGGCACGGCAACGGCGGCAAGGCGGTGCTGGAGCATGCGCGCGCGTCGCTGGCCGAGTTCGAGAAGCACTTCGGTCCTTATCCGTACAAGACGCTTCGAGTGGTGGAGGCGCCGCTGACGGATGGTGCGGGCGGGATGGAGTTCCCCGGGCTCGTGACGGTGGCGTCCTTTCTGTATTCGCCGAACATCAATCCGCTCGCCGCGATGGGGCTGCCGATCCAGGCGCTGCCCGGCGGATCGTCGATGATGAAGGAAATGATGGGCTCGATGCTGGAGTTCACCGTCGCGCACGAGGTCGCGCATCAGTACTTCGCGGGGCTCGTGGGCTCTGATCCGATCAAGCACCCGGTCGTGGATGAGTCGCTCGCGCAGTATTCGGCGCTGCTCTACATCGAGTGGAAACACGGGAAGGAGGAGGCGCGAAACGCTCGCGACAACCAGCTCGTGCTGCCGTTTCAGCTCTATCGGATGAGCGGCGGCGAGGATGCGAAGGCGGATCGCCCCACGTCCGAGTTCGCGAGCGAGATGCAGTACGGCGCCGTCGTTTACGGAAAAGCGCCGCTGCTCCACGAGGCGAATCGAAAGCTCATGGGCGACGCCGCGTTCTTCAAAGGGCTGCGCGCTTACGTGGATGAGTACCGGTACAAGTGGGCGTGTGGTGATTGCCTCACGACGACGCTGGCGAAAGTTTCACCCGGTCAGGGCGGCAAGCTGCACGAGCTCCGGCATCGCTGGTGGGACGACACCAAGGGCGACAAGGACCTCGGCAAAGCGGATCTCGGGAAGATGCTCGGTGCGATGGGCGGCATGCAGGGCATGACGGGGAATGGCGCGCCGGACGACATGCAGGGGCTGGATCCCGAGACGATGAAGCTGCTGCAGGATGCGATTCGCGCGCTCAGCGGCGGAGACCAGCAGTAGGGGGTTTCAGTCGAACAGCGCCGCGACGAACTCCTTCGGATCGAACGCGCGGAGATCTTCCACTTTTTCCCCGACGCCGGCCCACGCGACGGGGATCTTCAGCTCATCGCTGATGCCGATCACGACGCCGCCCTTCGCGGTTCCATCGAGCTTCGTGAGCGCGATCGCGGTCACGCCAACTGCTTCCTGAAACTGCTTCGCCTGCTGGATCGCGTTCTGTCCGTTCGTCGCGTCGAGCACCAAAAGCACTTCATGCGGCGCGCCCGGAAGCGCTTTGTCGATCACGCGCTTCACCTTCTTGAGCTCTTCCATGAGCGGCGTCTTCGTGTGGAGCCGTCCCGCGGTGTCCGCGATCACCACGTCCACGTTCTGCTCGCGCGCTTTCTTCACCGCGTCGAACACGACTGCGCCGGGATCTGATCCATCCGCGCCTTTGACGAGCTCGGATTTCGACCGTTCCGCCCAGACATCGAGCTGCTCCGCGGCGGCGGCTCGGAACGTGTCTCCCGCGGCGAGGATCACGCTCTTCCCCTGACCCGTGAGCTTCGCGGCGAGCTTTCCGATCGTCGTCGTCTTCCCCGCGCCGTTCACGCCGACCACCATCACCACGTGCGGCGGACCGCCTCCCTGCAGCGACCGCGGCCTCGGCAGATCGAGGATCTGCTCCACCTCTTTGCGGATCACCTGCTTGATCTTGTCCGCGGACGACAGCTCGTTCTTCTTCGCTTTTTCGCGCGCCGTGTCCACGAGTCGCGCCGCGGTCTTCACGCCGATGTCCGCGGTGAAGAGCACCTCTTCCAGCTCGCCGAGGA
>JBJMQN010000217.1:0-7977 GCA_045802665.1 Myxococcaceae bacterium
AAACACAATCCATACAACACTCACATCACAACTAAACCCAACGAGGGCAGAGACGATCTCGTCGCGCTCGCGAAGAATGGCGTGATTCCGAGCTCCGAACGTCCACTGCAGGCCGAGGAGTTCGTCCGAGCGCGCGAGCACACCTGCGAGACGGTGACCGTGAAGGGCGAACCGGTGTGGCACTCCGGCACTCGCTATTTCCCTTCCCCGCTGGAGGTTCTGGAGACGCCGTGGGTGCAGTACTGCGTGCTGCTTCCGCGCGAAGAGGATGATCCGACGTGGACGCGGTTTCATCCGATCAACACCGCCGCGCTGAACGCGCTCTTTGGAGCTCAGGCGCGCACGGCGGCTGGAACGGCGCTCACGCACATGGAGTGGTTTCTGCGCGAAGACGGATCAGCGCTGGTGAACGAGGTCGGAGCGCGGCCGCCGGGCGTGATGATCATGCCGCTGATGAGCATCGCGAACGACGCGGACCTGATCGCGAAGTGGGCGGAGCTGATCGCGTTCGATCGCTTCACGCCGCTGAAGAGAAAGTTCGCCGCGGGCGCCGCGTTCTTCCGTGGGCAGGGCAGCGGCGATCGCGTCGTCTCGGTGACGGGCGTGGACGAGGCGGTCAAGAAGGTCGGCGGCGCGCTGGTGGAGTTCCGCACGCCGAAGGTCGGGATGGCGCGTGGGTCCGGCTACGAGGGCGAGGGCACCGCGACGGTGAAGAGCGACACCACCGAAGGCGCGAAGCAGGCGCTCCGGACGCTCATCGAGACCGTGCAGGTCCGCTACGGGTAGTAGCCGGTCTCGAAGAAGTCGCTGAAGTCGTTCGCGCTGTTCGCCTTCGAGAGCACGGGCAGCCGGAGGATCTTGTCCAACGTCTTCACGTAGGAGCTGTGCGAGTAGGCGACGGTGCTCGCGTGCTTCACCTTCACGTGCGGACCCACGACGAGGAACGGCTCGGTGGGCTGGGCCTCGGGCTCGTCCCAGATGATGAAGAGGACGCCGCCGTGCGCGTTCATGAAGTTGATGATCGGCGGCACGTTCGTCGCGAGCCACGCATCGCCCTGGCTGACGCACGCCGCCGCGGTCCCGGAGGTGCAACCGTTGGTGCAGCTGCCGTCGCCGTGCATGTCGTTGCAGAGGTTGGGCGTGATGAACGTGTACGCAGCGACGTCGCCGCTGTTCAGGTCCGCCTGAAAACCGGCCGTCGTGTACGCGCGATGGTGCGCGGCGCATTCGGGGTTCGTGTCGGACGGCGGCGAGCCGGAGACGTCGGTGAAGAAGATGAACGGATCATGCTTCGCCGCGTACGGGACGCTGGTGTGAATGGGGCACGCGCCAGTGCTCGCATTGAGCCCCTCCTGGTACGAACGCCACGTGCGGCCATTGTTCGCGTTCTTGAGCTGCGTGGCGATGTGAGCCGCGGAGGCGGTGCTGTTCGTGTCGCTGGGGTCATTGTCCGAGATGAAGTAGTAGTCGGAGAACGAGTTGGTGGACGCCTCCATCCAGACGTAGTGCGGCTCGGACGGGATGTAGCTGGGCAGGTTGTCCGTGTAGTTCGTCGCGTGGCCGTACTGCTCCATCAGCGTGTTGTTGATGTACGGCGCGCCGGCGTTTCCGTAGATGCCGGTGTCGTTCTTGTTCTCCATCGCGATGACGAACACGTAGGGGATGCCGGCAAAGCCGCCGTCCGCGCCTGAGCCTCCACCTGCGCCACCGCCAGCGCCGCCGCCGAGACCGCCGCCACTTCCACCACCCGTACCTCCACCTGCGCCCGCATCGTCTCCCGCGCCGCCACCCGCAGCGCCACCTGATCCGCCGCCCGAGCCGTTGCCTGCAGGAGGCGTATTGCCGCACGCCGCGAACAGCAGCACTGCGGTGAAGAGAGCGAGTCGCTGGAGCATGGTTTTTCTCCTCGGGGAGGCGAACGAAGCGCGCACCATGCTCCCGTCGGAGCGCTCGGGGCAAGTCGGGCGGCCGCTACTTCTCGACGATGGTCGTGTGCGTGAGGAACTGGTTCTTGAAGTCCAGGTTCTCTTTGCGCGCCTGCTTCAAGTTCACCAGCACCACGGGCCGCGCTTCAGCGAGCTCGAAGCCGAGGATGATCCCGAGCTTCACCTGCTCGCGCGTGCCGCAGACCGTGAGCACCGAGCTGCCCGAAGTCGCGTCCAGCACGCTGCTCACGCTCTTCTCATCGAGCTCCGGCGCGAGGTAGACGACGCGCGCCTTCTCCACGGCCAACGCGCTCTTCACGTCGCCGACGCTCACGAGCTGCGCGTCCGCGTCGAACGCGCCGAACTTCGCCACCTGTTTGATCGCGGTGATCAGCGCCTGCGCGCCGCGAGACGGAGACGAAACGGAGCCCGGGGTGATCACCAGCACCTTGATCTTGCTCCCCTCGGCGGGCTGCATCGCGGGGATCGCGGTAGTCATCTTCGAGAGGAGCTGGATCTGAAGATTCACCGGCACCTCGTCCGCGCGAGCGAACCCCGCGGTCAACGCCACCGCCACCACCAGCACTCTGAGCAGGTGCGCGCGCATCACAGTCGAACGTTGACCTCCGCCATGGCGGAAAGCGGCGCGACGGGATCTCGAATCGTCCCGATGCCGCCCTCGGGAACAGGGCCGGTGAGATCGCCCACGCGTGTGGGGCTCGCGACGGTCGCGATGGATCTCGCCGTGAACGTGAAGCGAAGGCCGACGCGATCACTCAGCTGCTGCTCCACCGCCGCTCGAGCGTCCACCGACCACGGCAGCCACGGCCCATCCACGTTGCGCGGATCCAGCAGCGTCCCGTTGTTCGCCCAGTTGCCGCGAGTGCGTGGTGAGCTGAGCTGCGCGGCGACCGAGAGCCGAGGCAGCGCTTCGCCGAGCGACACCGAGATGTGGCCGGTTCCGTACGCGTCCGGCATCGCGTCAGCGGGCAGGAACGTGTAACCGAACGCGTGCCAGCCGTAGCGGTTGATCGCCTCGCGCTGCACTCTCAGATCCGACAGCTCCTGATCGCTGAACTGCGCGATGTCTCCCGGCAGCTGACGGCGCCCCGGCGCGTAGTTGAGCGAGAGCCCCCAGTCGAGAGGACCGCTCTGTCCCTGCCAGCCTGCGTTGACGCCCGCGCTCCACACCTTGTGCGCGTTCTGAAACTGGTTGAGCGACTCGCCGTTCACGTTCACGCCGCGCACGGTGATCAGCTGATCCCAGAACGTGCCGAAGAAAGAGAGCTCCACGTTCTGAGCACCGAAGCGCTGGCCGTAGTCGACCTCCGCCGAATAGACGTGCTCGGGCTTGATGTTGTCATTGCCGGTGAGGAAGTGCGGAATCTCGAGGTACTTCTCGGTGATGACCGGCGTGCGGAAGCCGGTGGAGAAGATGAGCTTGAGCGTGCCGTCGTCGCCGATTTTGCGATTGAACGCCGCTCGGGGAGAGATGGCCGAGCCGATGAAGCCGAGGTCTCCGCGAACGCCGAGGTTCAGGCTGCCGAACTGCGCTCGCCAGATGTGCTGGGCGTAGAGCGCGGCGTTGGGGAGCGGCACGAGCAGCGGCACGTCGTTCACCGTGCGCGAGCCGCCGAGGGCCGCGGAGCCCGTCGTGATGACGCTGCCGTCGATGAAGATCTGCGCGCCCAGCGTCGAGACGTGCGAGCCGTCCTGGTTCCAGTCCCACGCGAAGATGGGTTCGAAGAACGGCTTGATCGTGGTGTAGCGGATCGTGTCCGTGCAGCGGCTCGTCCCCACCGCGTCGAGGCAGTGCTGCGTATCCACATTGACCGGCAACGTGTTCACGCGCGAGTCGAAGATGACCGCGTACGTGCGGAGCGACAGATTGCCGCGCGACCAGACCGGCGATTCCCACTTCGCGTCGAGGCCGAACTCCGGCTCGAGGTAGTTGCTGTTTCCGCTCGCTTCGATCGGGCCAACGCCGGTGCCACCCGAGAGCGCCGCCCAGCCGAGGAACGTCCACTTGCGCCAGTTCGCCTTCGCGAAGAGTTTCCCGCCGAGGTCGCGGTTGAAGACGTCCTCGCGCGTGTACGACCCCAACGGATCCGCGAAGAGATCCGCGCCGTCGATCGACCGCCAGATTGCGCGGCCCTGCTGTCGGTCCCATCGAACCGCGCCGTGCCAGACCAGCTCGAACGGATCTCCACCGACCATGAACCGCGTCGCGCCGTACGCCGCGGAACGACCCCACACCTCGCCCCAGCTCGCGTTCTTCGCCCACTTGTCCGCCGCCGTGCCCGCGCTGCCCTGCGCGACGAGGTTCACGCCCTCGATGGACGAGGCGGATCGCGTCACGACGTTGATCACGCCCAGCATCGCGGAGTTTCCGTAGACGACGGAGCCCGGGCCGATCACGACCTCGATGTGATCGACGAGCTCGATGGGCATCAGGTACTGCTGGGTGCCGCGCGCCGTCTTCGAGCTGCCGCCGGCTTGGTTGCCGTCGATCAGCACCGCGATGTGAAGTCCCAGGTTGTCCGAGAGATAGCCGCGCGCGCCGAACGCCGCGTTGAGCCGGTTGTCGAACTCGTAGCTCGTCATCCCGTGACCGAGGTAGCGGATGGCCTCCTCGACGGACTGGATGCCGAAGCGCCTCAGGTCCGTGCCGCTGATGATCCACGTGGTGGCGGGAGCGTCGCTCGCGGATTCGGCGGTGCGAGAGGCGGTGGCGACGACGGGCTCGCTCAGCAGGGCTTCGAGATCGGCGGAGTCGGCGGCGCTCGTCGACGGCGTTGAGGGCTGAGCGTTGCGCGTCGAGCGGGTCTCGGTTCCGGCGTCCTGTGCAGAGGCCGTCGCCTGTTCTCCGGCGTCGACGTCGGTCTGACGCAGAGCTGCGTTCTCGTTCGCGTCGGATTCGGCCGGGATCAGCTTCGCGCCGGCGTCTTCGGCGGCCGGGAGCTCGGCGTCGAACGGGGTGTTGTTGTCGGCGGCCTGCGCATTCGCGTGCGCGGCGAAGCACGTGATGAGCAGTGCCGCGAGAATGGAAAGCCGACCGCGCTGGATGATGAGAACCCCCCTCGGTTGGAGATCCTGACTCGGTTGCGATCTCTTGAGTAGTGGAAAGCGCTGTACGCTCCGATGGGTTTGGCGAACTCCTCCTCATTGGATGCGCTGCTCGGGTCTGGCGCGGCGAAGCGCTTTCTCCGGGACTGCTGGCCGGATGAGCACGTGCTCGTGCACCGGAAGTCCTCCCAGTTGCCCGCGTGTTTTCGCGAAGGTCCGCTCTGCTCGTTCGACTCGCTGGCGGCTGTGTACGGCGGCCGGGTGCAGATCGCCGGCGGACGCGGGACGGATCATCTCCAGTTCTCCGTCAGCGAAGCGCCGGCGGCGTACCTGCGCCGCATCGGGCTCACGGTGTTCTTCGGCGACGATGTCAGCGCGCTCGCGCCGGGGGGTGTGGAGTTTCTGCGCGGTCTCGAACGCGATCTCGGCGCGCCTCGCGGCATCGGTGCGATTCGGATGTTCGCTTCGCCCTCCGGCGGCGGGTTGGAGGCGCACTACGATCAGGGCGAGACGTTCCTCGTTCAGCTCTCGGGCAAGAAGCGGATCTGGCTCGCGAAGAACACCACCTGGCCGACGCTCCAGTTCACGCCCGGGAAGCCGCCTGCGGAAGGCCACTACCCGGAGTTCACGCAGCGCGGCTTTCCGCTCACGCCCCCGAAGAACGGCTTCACGGTGACGATGAAGCCGGGCTCGGTGCTCTTCATTCCGAGAGGGATGTGGCACCGCACCGAGGCAGGTACGGCGTCGTTCTCCGCTTCTGTCTGCGTGGACATCCCGAACGCGATCGACGTGCTGCTTCCTCAGCTCCGAGCGGCGATGAAGGAATTGCCCGAGCTGCGTCGACCCTTGTTCGGTGCGTGGGGCGGTTCACGAAACGATTCCCTTCGACGCGTGGCAGCCACGCTGCGAACGCTGGCGAGCTCGCTGACCTCCGTGGAGCCTGAGCTGGTGCTCGATTCCGTGGGCGAAAAGTCGGCGGAGGAGTTGCCGCTTCGGGACGGCACGCGGTTTCAACGGATTCCTTCCACGCGGGTGGAGGTTCGCCGCAACGAGCTTCGCGTCACGACGTACGACGACGCGCGGGTGGTGCGGATCTCCCTCTCGAAGGCGTTGCGCGCGCCGGCCCGGTGGCTCTCGCGCAGGGGCCCCGCGTTCACGTTCGGAGAGCTGGCGTCGCTTCACCCTTCGACGCCTCCGGAGGAGCTCGGCGCGCTGATCAGGAGCCTGGTGGAATCCGAAGGCGTCAGGTGGCTCCCGTTCCCCACTTTGCGCGAGCGGAGCTGATAGGGTCTCCGCAATTCCGTTCCACGAAGGAGCTCGAACATGGCGAAGGTTTCGTCGAACAAGCCGGTCGCAGGGAAGATCATCTCCGACAAGAAGAAGACCTCTGGGAAGACTGCGCCGCCCGTGCTGCTTGGCCGCGTGATCGCGCCTGAGCCCAACAAGGTCAAAGGCGGTCATCCGCTCCTCGGCCGGTTGATCGTCGATGACGGCAAGGGCGGTTCGCACGAAGCGCACCTGCTCGGCCGCGTCGTCGTTCCGGGCGGCAAGAACCAGGTCGGCTCGCACTTCGTCGGGCGCATCGTTCCGCACGATCACAAGGACGCGAACAGCTCGCTCGTCCTCGGGCGCGTCGTGGATCCGAAGAATCACCACGCACCGGCGGTGCTGCTTGGCCGGATCGCGAACCCGAACGCGGGCTCGCATGATCACGCGCACCTCGTGGGCCGCATCGCGCACCCCGGCGGCAAGCCGAGCGCGCTGATCATGGGCCGGATCATCCCGCCGCACGATGGGAAGATTCCGGACGGCTTCTCGCAGGAGTGAGTGCGGGGACTAAGCCGAGTCAGCCCATCGCCGGAACGACCGGCCAGGCGACGACTTCCTGATCCGCCGCGTAGTGGCAGAGCGCGTCCTTTGCGCTCAACGTCACGCGCGGAAGAAACGGCGTCATCGAGAGCGCCGCCACGTCCACCTCCGCGCGTTGGAGCGGCCAGGGCGCGTGATGGATGTGCGCTCTGAGTGGACGATCCAGCACGGTCGTGTAGAGCGCGTAGCGATCGGTCAGAAATGACTCGAGGGTTCCGGGTTCGGGCGGCTTCACTTCGCCAATCGGCCGGTAGCGCGCATGGAAGCTCGCCGGAGCGCCGCGCGGATCGGTGCGCTCGCTCTTGAAGTGCACGGCGTTGCTCTCGTCGAGAAGCTCCATTCGCGCGTCGAAGTAGGCGAGGCGGAACCCGGTTCTTGCGAGGCGCACCGCGGAGCGGCTCGCGGCGTCGAGGCTGAAGAAGAAGACTCCGGGCTTGCCGCCGACGCTCACGTACGTGCGCACGTTGAGCTCGGGAAATTGATACGCGCCCATCGCCTTCGAGAGCGCGCCTTTGATCGGCGCCTCGGGCATTCCGTACGTCTCGGTCATCAGGAACGGGACGATTCCAAGCCACGCGCTTCCGTCGAAGGTCTCCAGCGTCAGCGAGCTCGGCACGTGCGGGCGCAGCTGTTCCGGGTCGAGCCGCCAGTGCATGAAGAGGAGGCTCTTCCAGCGCATGTGCATCAGCGGCGGTGCGCGCGGAGGCGGGAACTGACGGTTCGGGTGCATCTCGATGCGCATGTGCGCGCTCTACTTCGCCGACGACGCGATGGCTGTCGTCCGCCTGCTCCATCCGCTCAACTTCGGACAGGGGAAATGCGTTCACCTGAAGCGCAACCCGGGCGCGTCGAGAGAGAGGCTCGCGCAGCTCGCGCTGAAGAGGTGGGAGAGGGATCGCGGGCGGTGACGAGGTGGACGAGCCTGGGGCCGAAGCGAGCGCACGCAGGGAGCTAAAACTTCATCGACCTACGATGTGTTCCGTGAGTCACGAGCGGCACGCCCGTGGCTGATCCGATAGCGGCAGACGCCTGACCGCCGCCATTCCGGCCCGTTCTCCAGCACTGGGTCATTCTCTGCACCGGATTCGCTCCTGAACGCGCGTTTTCGAGTGGAAAT
>JBJMQN010000218.1:0-6744 GCA_045802665.1 Myxococcaceae bacterium
CGCCGGCCTACGCTCGGCGCGCGCGGCTCCGAAGCGTTCGCCCGAGCTCCATCAGCTCGCACTCGCCGAGCGCGTTCCAGATCTTCGGCACCATCCGGCCCCGCGTACGCCTGAGCCGCGCTTCGACCACGCCGTCCAGCTTCTGCAGCGCGGCGCTCACCTGATCCGGCAGCGCCTCGGGGTTCTTGAGCACGAGGATCACCGGGACGAGCTGATGCATCTCGTCCTTCACTTCCTTCCAGAGCTTCGGATCGGCGCCGCACTCCGTTGAGCCCTGCGCTCGCAGAAACGCCCTCAGCACCTGCGCGTCCGCGCCGACGACCTTCAAGTAACAGTCGAGCAGCCCATCCAGCCCCGCCCGCGACGACGCGGCCCGTTGCTCGCGGATCGCCTGGAGGAGCTTCTCCTCGAGGAGCAGCAGCTCGTCGAGCCCGTGCCGGTACTCCGCGCGCTTGCTCTTGTTGAAGGTGTCCCGCGGATCCGCCGCCTTCACGATCTCGCGAAAGCCCTGGCGGACGGCGGCGGAGATCTTCAGCGCCGCGGCCTTCAGCGCCTCCTGGCTCGTGCCGAAGTGCTCCGCCTGCTCACTGCCGGCGCTGCCGAAGTCGCCCTCGGACGTGATGAGCCTTCCGTCTTCGACCCGCACAGCCCAGAAACGGCCGGTGTCATCTGCTCGGGCCTGCTCGAAGTAGCGTGCGTTGGGCATTCCGAACCTGTTGAGAGGACGCGTTGTGTCGGATCGTGCAGCGCGATCATCCCTCAGTCCCGCCCAGCAGTTCCATGTGGGGAAAGTGCGAAAGCGCACGCGATTTCTTGACGTGCTCGCCTGCTGCGCATACGGTCGAACCGCAAATTCGCTGTAGTTGTGCTGGGTTACATCATTCGAAGGGGCCCTTCGGAGGCCTGATGCGCCGTCTTTGCGCCGCTGCCATCGCGTTCGCCTTCCTTGCTTCTACCGCCGCCTCGGCTGCCGAGATCACCCGGCTTGCCTCGTCCTTCGAGGACAACGATCCCTTCGGGATGTTCATCAACGTCGGCTTCGAGCGGACTCAGAACCGCGAGAAGATCGTCCGCGAGTTCTACCAGCAGGGCGAGAGCCAGGACGTCACTGAGCTCTTCTATACGAAGATCGATCAGCGGCTGAACCTGGACCTCCACATCGGGCTCTGGAAGGACTTCGAGTTCCGCTACCGGCTCCCCATCGTCTTCGGGATGAACCAGAGCTGGCGCTATTCGGCCGGCACGACCGACGCGAACTCCACCATCCACAACAACTGCCTGCAGGCGAACGGCGGCGTGCTCGATCCCAACTGCGCGCAGACCGGCGCGGGCTCCCAGCCGATGTGGGGCATCCCCAACGAGTCGTTCCGCGGCGGCCTCGGCAACATGACGTTCGGGCTCGCGTACGCGTTCTTCAATCAGGAGAAGGACGACACCAAGCCCACGTGGATCGTCAGCGTGGACTACGAAGCGCCCACGGCCGATCTCTGGGATCCCACCGCTGCGACGTCGCCGGATGCGCGCGGCAAGATCGGCGACAAGAACCACCACTACACGTTCGCGACGGCGCTCTCGAAGCGGCTCGGCATCGCGGACCCGTACTTCAAGATCCACTACACCCTGCCCTACCGCGGCCCGGGCTGGTACTCGAACTGCGACCACCCGGACATCTCGCGCATGGGCGCGCCGGAAAACTGCAACACGGCCGACTGGACCCGCGAGGACACAGGCCTCCGGCTCCCGCACGTGGGCGGCATCATCTTCGGCTCCGAGTTCAACGCGTACGAAGTGAAGAGCGCGCACCAGAAGGTCGCGTTCGATCTGCGCGGCATCGCCACCTACGTCTCTGAAGGCCGCTACTACAACGAGCTCACGGACCTGAATCAGAAGCTCAACTGGACGCAGGACTATCTTCAGGTCGGCGGTCAGGTGGGCTTCGTCGCCCACGCCGCGGAGTACGTGCAGCTCTCCGCCAGCGCCACGCTGCTCTACAACACCGAGCACACGCTCACCGACGAATCGATCGGCAAGGATCTGCCGGACGCGACCGGTAAGACCAACGGCACCGTGGATGTCACCGGCAACCCGCGCGAGCTGAACCCGAACTTCGACTGGCGTCAGGACCTCGTGGGCCGCCGCTTCCGCGCCACGGAGAACTGGACCTTCAACCTCCAGATCACCGGCACGATCAGCTTCTAAGCCCGATCGGGTCCGCGCAGCCGACTCACGACTTGGGCTTCAGCGAAAGCCCCAGCCGGTACACCTCTCCCCCGCTCCATCCTGCGCGCCGGGCGATGTCCGTCGACAGCGGCTTGAGCTTCTCGCCACGGGAGAGCCCTTCGGTGAGCGCCGCGCGGATCTCCTCTTCCGTCCAGCGCGTCTCGCCGCGGCGGCCTTCCACGACGATAACCACCTCGCCCAGCACCTCCGCATCCCGGTAGCGGGTCTCCAGCTCCGAGAGGCTTCCGCGCACGAACTCCTCGTGCTTCTTGGTCAGCTCCCGCGCGACGCACGCCCGTCTCTCTCCCCACGCCGCGAGCAGATCCTGAAGCGTCTCGTGCAGGCGCCTCGGGCTCTCGTAGAGCAGCAGCGTCGCCGAGAGGTTTCTGACCTCTTCCAGCATCGATTTCCGCTCGGGGCCCTTGCGCGGCAGGAAGCCGAGGAAGTGGAAGCGGCCGGTGGGAAGCCCCGAGGCAGACAGCGCCGCGATCAGCGCCGCGGGCCCGGGGATGGGCGTGACGGTGATGCCGCGCTCGCGCGCCTCGGCCACCAGCACCTCTCCGGGATCGCTGATCGCCGGCGAGCCCGCGTCCGTGACCAGCGCTGCGTCCTCGCCCCGCTCCAGCCGCTCGAGGATCCGCCCCGCGCGCTCACCTTCCGCGAAGGCGGGCAGGCTGACCGTGTCCTGAGAGATGCCGAAGTGGCTGAGCAGCCCGCGCGTGTGACGCGTGTCCTCGCAGACGATGAACGAGACGCGCTCCAGCGTCTCCTTCGCCCGGGGGCTGAGATCTCCCAGATTTCCAATGGGCGTCGCGACGAGGAAGAGCGTGCCGGCCATGCCTTTGGTTCGACTCTACATGCCCGCGTCGAACGCGTTGGGCAGATGTTCGAGCTGCGCCCGCTCCCCACGGCCAATGACGGACACCACGTCGAAGCGGATCATCCGGTCCTCCAGCTTGTGCTGGAACATGTAGTGGAGCGCGGCCTTCACGACCCGCCGCTGCTTCTTGAACGAGACCGAATGCGAAGGATCTCCCCACGTGGCGGAGGACCGCATCCGGACCTCCACGAAGCAGACCGTGGTGTCCTTCTCCGCGACGAGATCCAGCTCGCCGTACTGGCAGTGGAAGTTCCGGTGCCGCACCCGGTAGCCGCGCGCTTCCAGAAACGCCGCCACTGCGCTCTCCGCCTCATCTCCAACCGCTCTGCGATCCATCTGTCTCCCCCTTTGACCGGCTCGGCGCCGGGGGATCAGATGTTAGCGGTGTGGTCTGCCATCGCCGTGAAGCCGGGGTGCGCGGTGACGTGGATCACCTGCGTCATCGTGCCCAGGTGCTTGAGCATGCGCGCGAGCAGCGGCAGCTTCACCTCGTCCACGCAGGCGACGCCGTCCTCGATGAAGAGCGGGATCTTCTGCCTCGCCGTCGCCTTCTCCACCACCGTCAGCCGCAGCGCGAGCGCGAACAGGTCCGCATCCTTCGGCGGCAGGTCCGAGACCGAGATCTTGTTGCCGCCGGCCAACGCGAAGCCGCGTCCGTCGAGATCGAACTCGATCGCCGCGTAGCGCTTGTCCGTCAGCGCCGCGAAGTACTGAAAGCTTCGATCGCGGACGGAGGCGATCGCACTCGGGACATCCGTCTGCAGCAGATCCGCGCCGAGCTTCAGGATCTGCGGCGAGGGATCCTCCACGCCGGCGGTCACTTCCGCGGTGGAAGTGCTGGAGACTGGCGCCGCGTGCGCTGCGCCACCTCTGGCCAGCGCGATGGACTGCTTGAGCCGGTCCATGTCCTTCTCAATCTCACGCGGCTCGCGCATGTAGCCGCCTCGTGAGGCCAGCTCCGCGTTGAGGCGATCGTGCTCCGCTCGGAGGCTGACGAGCCGCTCCTGGCCGGCGCGGAAATTCGGATCCGCCTCCCACGCGTCCGCTTTGGCGCGCAGGCGGTTGTATTCGGCGAAGAGCCCGTCGCGTTCTTTCAGCTTCGCGATCACCTGCTCGGGCGACTCGACGTCGAGCTGGGTCATCGCCTTCTGCACCGCGAGCGCCTGGCCCTCGAAGTCCTGCTGGATCTTCGCCTCGCGCGCAGCTTTCCGGCCGCCGCGCCGGGTCTCGCTGGTCTTGGTCTGCAGCTCTTCGATCCACTGCAGCGCCAGGATCCCCGAGAAGCCAAACGCCGGGATGTCGAGCAGCGCGAGGTATTTGAGCGAGCCGCTCACCACCATCCCGAGCACCAGCGCCGCCACGCCTCCGCCGACGCCGTACCAGAAGCGCGGATCCTCCCAGATGCCGGCGACCTTCTTCGGCCTCTGCGCGCCCTCCCAGACGAACGGCTCCAGCTCCTCTTCCTTCTGATCCTTCAGCTTGGCGAGCTCCGCGTCGCGCTTCGCCACGTACTCGTTGTAGTGCTCGCAGCGGCGGATGAGGTCCGCGGGCAGATGCAGCGACTCGGGCGTGGGCGCCGCGTCGAGGGCGGCCTTCGCCTCCGCCACGTTCGTCTTCAGCTCTCCGAGATCCTTCGCCTTCTTCTCGAGGTCGTAGATCTCCGAGACGATGCCGTCGAACTCGAACTGGACCGCGGCGGTCTCCTTCGCGGCCTTCAGCTCCACCTGCATGTCCGCGAGCCGGCGTTCGGCCGCGGCGACATCGTCGGCGGGCGCGACGGGGATGTTGTCGCGCGAGATCGTCCGCTGCGGCTCGGCGGGAGCACCGGGCTTCGGCGCGGCTTTTTTCGGACGGCGGGAGGGCATCCCGTTCGCGGTGAGGCAGTAGAGCTGCTCCATCGCGAGCTTCGACGGCAGGCCCACCTGACTCCGGAGGAACTGGGAGATCTCGCTCGCGTCCTCGGAGACGAGCTCGAACTTCTGCGTCGTGGCGTTGAGCTTATGCAGCGCGCCCGCACCACCGAGCTCGCGCAGGAGCCGGTAGGTCACCTGATCGTTGCCGAGGATCGTGAGGCCCGCTTTGCCGGTCGGGGCGCCCTGCGCGAGGAAGGCGGAGTCGGTGCCGCGGCCGTCGGAGAAGCAGAGCGCGATCGCGAGCTGGCCGATCGGCGGCAGCGCGTTCGTCGGCGGCTTGAGCAGGTTGTAGCCGGGCTTGAGCGGGGTCCGGCCGGTGGGAGAGAGGCCACGGACGTTCTGCGCCGCCAGCTCGAGGACGTACATGCGGCCATTACAGCACCAGAGCTGGGCGCTTAGAAATGCGAAAGGCAGCTCCCGACATGGAAATCGGGGCTGCCTTTTGAGTCGCCCGAAGGGCTGGAACTACGCCTTCGCGGCCGGCTTCTTCTTTTCCTTCTTCTTCTCTTCGCGCGGCGGCGGCGGGTTCGCGATCAGGTCGGCGCGGTGCTGCGCGTTCACGGCGGCCTGGGTCGCTGCGTTCTCCGCGGCCAGCTCCATCTCGTCAACCGTGTCGAGGCGCGCGGCCTTGCCCTTCAGGTTGCGGAGGAAGAAGAGGCGGTTGCGGTTAACCTGGCCGTGGTTGAGCACTTCGATGCGCTCGTAACGGGGGCTGTGCAGCGGGAAGATGCGCTCCACGCCGACGCCGTAGGAGACCTTGCGCACGGTGAACGTGGCGCGGTTCTCACCGCGGGTCTTGCGGATCACGACGCCTTCGAACGCCTGAACGCGCTCCTTCTCGCCTTCCCTGACCTTCCAGTGAACGCGAACGGTGTCGCCAGTGCGGAACTCGGCGGTGTCCTTGCGGAGCTGCTTCGAATCGATGTGGATGAGGGCGGCGTGACGCATGGTTTTTTCCTGAAAAAAATAAAGAGCGCGGCCACATAGCAGAGTCGTACAGCGTGGACAAGCCTGAGCTGTGGCGCTTTTGGAGGCTAACTACCGGGGACTCCTTACAAGTCCTCTTCGCGCTTCGAAAGGAGCTTCTGGTCGGCCGCGCTGAGGGTGAGCTTCTGGAAAAGGTCCGGCCGCCGCTCCTCGGTCAGCTTCAGCGCCTTCCAGCGGCGCCACCGGGCGATTCGGGCGTGATCCCCGGACTGCAGCACAGGAGGCACGTCCGCTCCTCGGAACGACGGCGGGCGCGTGTACTGGGGATATTCGAGCAGCCCCTCTTCGAAGCTCTCGGCATGGCCGGAGGTCTCGTTGCCCAGCACCCCGGGCACCAGCCGAGCGACCGCGTCCACGATGCACAGCGCCGGCAGCTCCCCGCCCGTCAGCACGAAGTCGCCCACCGAGAGCTCCTCGTCGACGAGTGACATCACGCGCTCGTCCACGCCCTCGTAGCGGCCGCAGATGAAGATGAGCGGCGCGCCGAGCGCGTGGAGGCGTCTCGCCTCGGCTTGGGTGAACGTCTTTCCGCGCGGGGACATCAGGATGACACGCGCGCTGGGACCGAAGTTCGCCTTCGCAGCTTCCACCGCTGAAGTGAGGGGCTCGACCTTCATCACCATGCCGGCCCCGCCGCCGTAGGGCGCGTCGTCGGTGACCTTGTGCTTGCCCTCGGCGTGAGCGCGGATGTCCCGAGCGAGGATCTGAATCAGGCCCTTGTCCTGCGCGCGCCCGAGGATGCTC
>JBJMQN010000001.1:0-7515 GCA_045802665.1 Myxococcaceae bacterium
GCCTGAGCGCATGTGGGGATCGCGTCCGGCGCGGGCGGCGCTTCGAACAGACAGCGCAGACACGGTCCAGCGGGCGCTATTGCCATCACCTGTCCCTGCATCCGGAGCACGCCGCCATGGATGAGCGGGATGCCGGTCTTCACGCCCGCGTCGGAGAGCAGGAACTTGGTGAGGACGCCGTCCGTCGCGTCGATGACGAGGTCGTGCTTCGAGAACAACTCCAACGCGTTCGAGTGATCCACCGAAGTGCGCAGCGGACGGACTTCCAGCTGAGGGAACGCGGCGCGCAGCTTCTCGGCGGCGGACTCGACCTTCGGCCGGCCGACGTCAGAGGTGCGGTGCCACGGCTGGCGATGAAGGTTCGTGGGATCCACCACGTCCGGATCCGCGAGCGTCAGCGATGCCACTCCGTCCTTCGCGAGCGCCAACGACGCCGGACAGCCGAGCCCTCCCGCTCCAATGATCAGCACGCGGCTCATCGAAGACTCTCGAGGGAGAAATAGCGTTCGCCCGTGTCGGGCAGCACCGTCCACACGTGCGCGTCTTCGGGGAGATCGCTGAGGCCCAGCGCTGCCACGACGTTGAAGCCGGAGGAGATCCCACAGAGCAGCCCCTCCTCGCGCGCGAGCCGCTCTTTCATCTCGAGCGCTGCCGCGGAGGTGACCTGCAGCCACGCCCGGACGTTCTGCGCGAGCGCGGGCGGCAGCGGGGCGTCTTCGCCGCTCATCGCTGAGCGCAAGCCCACGCCCATCCCGACATCGAACGTTTGATCCGGCTCGACGCCCCACACGATCGCCTCGGGAAACGCAGCCTTGAGCGCGAGCTTCGTTCCGGCGATCAGCGCTCCGGTGGAGGCCGTTGCGACGAACGCGTCGATGCGACCGCCGGCGGCCTGAATCTGCTCGACGAGCTCAGTGCCAAAGCCTTCGCGGTACCCGTCGATCGCGACTTCGTTCGCGAGCTGCATCGGCAGGAAGGCCTCGGGCACATCCTTCTGGAGCGCTTGCAGCCGCTGCAGCGCCGCTCGCGGGTGCGCGACGAGCTCGAACTTCGCGCCGTACAGCTTCAGCGTCTCGCGCCGCTCCAGGCTCGCGCGCTCCGGCAGGATCACCGTGAGCGGATGGCCATTCACCGCGCACCACTGCGCCAGCGCGATCCCGAAGCTCCCCGTCGAGGCTTCGATCACCGGCTGCCCGGGCTTGAGCTCCCCGCTCTGCTTCGCTCGATCCATGATCGTTCTCACCGAACGATCCTTGTGGCTCTGCGTCGGCCCGAAGAGCTCGCACTTGGCGAAGATCCGCCGCCCGCTGCCCTCCGCGATGCGCTGCAGTTCCACCACTGGCGTCGCGCCCGCGGTGTCCAGAATTGAGGAGATGGGCTTCGGCGCGGACATCTGGGAAAACAGGCGCAGACATATGCGAATCGCTCTCGTTTTGCTCGGCTTTGTCCTGCTCGCCGGCTGCCGGAAAGACACCGCGGTGGCTCCCGTCGCGCCTCCAACGACCACCCTGCAAGAGCCCGACTCGGGGTCGAATCACGAGGAGGACTGCGTGAACGGCTGGCTCAAGAGCCGGCACCTCGACGACTTCGGCAACCCCGAAGGCACCGTGTATGCGGGCGGCTCCCCGCTGTTCGACGAGAGCACGGGCGCGACGAAGGACCGCCTCACCTACGTCTACGAGAAGCACCCGGACGCGAAGGCCGCGTGCCGTTCGGGGGGCATCTGAACGGTCTCGACTGGAGAGTGACCGGGCAATCGCCGGTCGCGCTTGTCGGGTATCATCCCTGGCCACCCCGCTGATGGATCCCACGATTCCCCTCACTGATGGCGCAGAGGCCTCGTCCGGGGACAGGCGCGCTCGCGTGGCGGCGATCCTTCACAAGCGCGGGCTGCAGAAGGACGTCTCGGCGGATCAGGCGACGAAGTCGTGGGAGCAGGATCGCTTCGTCGCTCGGGCTCGTGCGCTGTTCTACGCGCGCATGATGTTCCTCACGCTGGGGCTGCTCATCCTCGGCGTGGATCGCTGGAGCCGCTACTTCGATCTCTCCGGCCCGCTGCCGCTGATGGCCTACTTCGCGATGCTGCTCTACAGCGTCGCGAACTTCATGGTCATCGATCACCCGCGAGCCGGGCGCCTCGTGACCTACGTCACGCTCTGTCTCGATCTGATCACGATGGTCATCCTGATCGCCAAGCCTCAGGTGGGCGGCGGTCTGCAGAGCCCGCTGCTCGCGACGCAGCTGCTGTTCACGATGCTGTTCGCGATCCTGTATCCGAAGCCGCTGGCGATCCTGCCGCCGCTGCTCGCGCTGCCGATCACGACGCGGCTGGATCTGCTCCTCGATCGCTCCGTCACCGCGATCGAGCTCCTCACGCTGCTCTGGTACCTCGCCCTCAACTTCATCATCGTCTACGTGATCGTGTACCTGAACGAGCGCGAGACGGCGGCGCACCGCGAAGTGGTGGAGCTGCAGGGAGATCTCAAAGAGCTCGCGGTGGTGGAGGAGCGAAACCGCCTCGCTCGCGAGATCCACGACGGCCTCGGCGCTTCGCTCTCGTCGCTCATCATCCAGTCCGAATACCTGATGCAGCTCGCTCAGGAGCCTCAGCTCAAAGGCGAGATTCAGGAGCTGAAGGCGTCCGCGGAAGAGTCGATCGAAGAGCTCCGCCGGTCGCTGCAGATGATGCGGGAGGACTTCGAGCTCGGACATGGCCTGCAGGACTATCTGCGGACGTTCAAAGAGCGCTCGAAGCTGGCGATCGAGTTCGAAGAATCCGGCTTTGCCCGGAAACTTCCGCCCGACGCACAGCTTGCGGTCTTCCGAGTGGTGCAGGAGGCCGTCTCCAACGCCGTCAAGCATGCGGACGCGAAGCTCGTCAAAGTGCGGCTCCAGTACGTGGACGACCGGATGCTTCTCACCGTGAAGGACGACGGCAAGGGCTTCGAGACGGGCAAGACGCCGGTCGGTCACTATGGCCTGCTCAACATGCGCGAACGCGCCAACAAGATCGGCGCCGAGCTGATCGTGGATTCGAAGCCAGGGAGCGGAACGCAGATCTCGTTCTCGATCCCCCTGCCGACCTGACGTTTCAAGGAGCCTGATGGATACCCCCGCCTCGCCGCCGCCCGCCGCACCCCCGCCCGCTTCCGGCGTCCAGCCGATCCGCGTGCTGGTGGTGGAGGACCAGACCAAGATCCTGAAGAACCAGCTCAAGCTCCTGGAGGGCGTGGCGGATCTCCTGATCGTCGGCACCGCGCTGTCCGGCGAAGCGGCGCTGGAGGAAGTGGAGCGGGTGAAGCCAGACGTGCTGCTGCTGGATCTCGGGCTGCCGCGGATGTCCGGCATCGACGTGACGCGCGCGGTGAAGGCGAAGTCTCCGGGGATCGAGATCCTGATCTTCACGATCTTCGACGAGGAGGACAAAGTCCTCGAAGCGGTGAAGGCAGGCGCCTCCGGCTATCTGCTCAAGGGCACGCCGGCGGACAAGATCGTCGAGGCGATCAAAGAGGTGAAGGCGGGCGGCACGGTGATTCAGCCGAACCTCGCTCGGCGGCTGCTGAAGCACTTCCGCGTTCCGGTGCCTGGAGAAGATCCTTCCGCCGCGCCGCCTCCCACGCCCGCGCTGGACGCTGACGAGGCGAAGCTCCGGCCGCTGTCCGAACGCGAGAAGGAGATCCTCCAGCTCATCGCGAAGGGCGTCTCCAACTCCGAGGCCGCGCGGCTGCTCAACCTCTCCAAGGCCACCATCCGCACGCACCTCGAGCACATCTACCAGAAGCTCGAGGTGACGAACCGCGTGGAGGCCGTGACCGAGGGCATCCGCAAAGGGCTCATCTCCGTCTGAAAAAGCGGAGCGGCGCGGACCTTTGTGATCCGCGCCGCCCCTGACTTCACTGTTCAGCGACTTAGAACGTGGAGCCGATGTTCAGCGAGCCGAGGTAACGGCCCGTGTCCATGTTGTTGAACCCCACGGCGTTGGTGCCACCCGGGCGGCCACCGAACTGGTTGTCGAACAGCCAGTTGTAGGTACCGCGCGCGTCAGCCGTGAAGTTACCGATGTGCGTCCGGAGACCCACGCCGGCCGGCACGCTGCCCACGGTGTCGTCGCGGAGACCCGCGCCGCCGTTGCGGACGTTGTACCGGGACACGCCCACGCCGCCGAGGATGTACGGCTGCACCGGCGCCGCCGTCAGACCGACCGTCGCCACCGCCTGACCACCGTTGCGGACGATGTCCGCGCCATTGTTCGCGTCAGATCCACGCAGCTCGTTGGCCGCGCCCGTGTACCCCAGCTCGAGGCCGAACACCTTGGACGGCTTGAGCGCCGCGGTCACGTCCCACGCCGGACCAGGGGCGATCTTCGGAGCGAGGGCCCCGGAGTAACCTTCCACACCGCCGCCGAGCAGCACGGTGAGTCCGCGCATGTCCGCCTTGGATTCCTTGTTCTTCTGATCGCTCTTCATCGGCGTGACGGCCGCCTGCGGCGCAGGCTGCTGCACGTCGACGTTCACGTTGGTCTGCGGCTCGGCCATGTCGCCACTGCCGCCCAGGCCCTGATCAGACTGGAACTTGTCCTGGCTCTGGGTCGAGGTTGTGTTCGTGTCGTTGCTGTTGGTCGTGGGATACGTGCTGGTGGACGAGTAATCGTCCGCGAGCGCCGCGCCGCCCCACATCGAAGCGGCAATTGCTGCTGCCAATAGAGTCTTCTTCATCTCGCTCTCCTTTGGAGGGGACTCATGTCCCGTCGGAGGGAAGCTTTGGTTGCAATTGGCCATCTGCAAGGAACGCGGGCCCTCAAAGCAGGCAGGCGTTCGAGCGCACGGATTGGCGAGCGCGACAGGACCGACCGTCGATCAGAACGATGCGGTCACACCAAAGAGGAGCGTGGTGTAGCTCTCTTCGGCGGCGCCGTGATCCACCAGCGTCCAGCGGTTGCCGGTGCCGCTGTAGCTGTCTTTGTAGTGCGCGTACTTGAGGCGAACCATGTAGCCGATGGGACCCCAGACGTCGCCCGCCACGCCGAGCTCGCCGCCGAAGCCTGAGCCGGTGGCGTCCGTGCCGAAGCCCGCGATCTCGTCGATGCCGGGGCGCGGCTGCAGAAAGTAGCTGGCGCCCACTTCGATCTTCAGCGCGCTCACCAGCGGGAACGACGCGTCGAGGCCAAGCACCGGATACGCGCGGTGCGATCCGGGCAGCGGCGAGTTCGCCGTGGGATCCACTTCGAACGACCGGCCCTGAAAGCCGCCGCGCAGGCCCGCGTAACCCACCAGCGGGTGGCGCTCATCGCTGCCCATCAGGAAGTGGTAGCGGTAGGTCGCGCCCGCGAAGAACGCGTCGTCCAGGGCGATGACCTCCTTGGGCTGCGTGTTGTCCACGTCGTTCTCGGAGCGCACGCGAGCCAGCGCGAAGCCGCGGCCGAAGTGCCCGAGCAGGCCGATCCCGTTGAGCGGCCCGTCCACTGCATTCGCCAGCGGGAAGAGCTCCACGCCGAACAGCACGCCCATGTACGGGAACTGCGCGGAGAAGTTGATCGTCACGCCGGGCGGCTGCTGATCCTTCGGCTGGCTGTCGTACTCGGCGCAGGTGTTCACGCCCGGGCGCGCGCAGTACGAGCGCCACGTCACGCTCCCGAGGATCTGCAGCTGGATGAGGTGCGGGGCGGCGCGCGCTTTGGGCTTTCGCGTCTCGGCCTCGAGATCCTGGTCGTGCTCGGTGGCCTCCGTGCTGGTGTGAGACTCGGCCATCTCCTCCTGCTGCCGCTTCTCGCGCTCCTCGGTGGACTTCTCGGTGTTCTCGGCGACGTTGACCTCGGGGAGCTTCTGCTCCTTCTCGGTCTTCTCCTCCTTCACCACCGGCTTGTCCGTCTCGACGGAGACCTCGGGCGTCTTCTCTTCCTTCTCCTCGGGCTGCTTCTCCTCGGAGCCCTCCGTATTGGCGCCGTTCGCGTCCTGGCCCGCCTTCGCCGCCGCCGCGATGGCCTTGCTCAGGCGCCGCGCGTTGTCCGCGGAGACGAGCCCCTTGGAGATCGGCAGGTGCTTGTCCCAGAGCGGGTTGCCCTGCGAGTCGAGGATGCGCACGTAGAAGTCGTCGCCCAGCGCGCCCTCCACGGCGGCATCCAGCGACAGCCCCTTCGCGAGCGACTTCACGCCCGAGGGGGTCATCTCGCGGCCGCCTTTGATCTTCTTCTTGCTCGCGGCCTCCTTGTATTTCTTGAGCGCCACGACCTCGACGACGGCCGCCTTCTTCAGCGCCGTCTCGACCTGGTCGCGCAGCTTGTCCTTCTTGTCACCGTCGAACTCGAGCACGACCACCCGCTGCGCGTACGCGGCCTGCGCGAACAGCAGCGCGGCCAGTGCCACCAGCGAAATTCCAAGGCTCCTCAAGCTTCCAACCTCTCGATACGATCGCGCCCGCAGCACGAGGAGCGATGCTGTGCCCTTGCAGAGTGCTGTCTACTTTTCGGGAGCGTTCGACGTCCAGCGCCACGTAAAGGTTTCAGCACCTGTGCACAGGCCACTTTCGTGAACCGGCCTCGCGGACCAGCCCGTTGCCGGGGTCGCCATGGGGCGCCACGACGATGGCCTGCTCAGCGAAGGCGAGCATGGGCAGGTCCAGATCCCCGTTTCCCACCGCGAGGACTGGCTTCACGCCCTTCGCTCGGAGCTGCTCCACCTTGCCTTCGAAGCACGGCACCGGGGTGGTGACCGGGAGCGAGAGGACGCCGGACTCCACCGGACAGCTCACCGCTATCACCCGGTTGTCAGGGACGCCGAGCGCGGCCGCGCCTGCCCGGACGGGCCAGTACGGGGAGGCCGAGACGATCCAGACGTCGTAGCCGCGGGCTTTGAGGCCGGTGAGCAGCTCGCGCATGGAGCGGAAGATGCGGCCGGAGAACCGGCGGCCGAAGAACGTCCGCGCGTCCTCGTGCACGTCCGCCTCGAGCGCGCCCTCCATGACCTCCACCGCGAAGGCGTAACCGGAGGCGGGATCCACGGCGACGCGGCGCTCGTACTCTTCGTAGATGCCGCGCCGGCCCTTCATCGCCGGATAGCGCTGCTCCGTCGCGAGCAGGCGCAGGAAGTCCTCACCCACGTCTCCGCGCCAGAGCGTGCCGTCCGCGTCGAAGGCCACCGCTCGGCCGGCTCCGTCTTCGGAGAGAAGAGGCTGGACGAGCTCTTTGACTTGCTGGCTGAGACCTTCGAGCAGAGCGGGCACGGGCAGGCCCGCTGTAGCACGCCTGCATCACCAAAAAATCAGCGCTGCGCTCTTGCTCAGCGCGATTCGACAATCAGGTCGGGCGTCACATTCGGCAGAAAGTCGCGCCGGTAGATGCGCACCATCGCCATCACGAACGCCGCCATCAGGGGTCCCACGACGAGCCCCATCACGCCGACCACCGCGAGCCCGCCGAACATGGAGAGGAACACGAGCAGCGGGTGCATGTGCATCCGCGAGCCGGCGAGCCTGGGCCGCACGATGTTGTCCACGGTGGAGACCAGCAGCGCGCCCCAC
>JBJMQN010000219.1:0-4267 GCA_045802665.1 Myxococcaceae bacterium
CGAGCCGCTCGCGTACATCAACCACATCGGACCGGCCGCGGTGTTCAACACGGTCAGCCTGTCGGAGGTGATCGACGGCACGGTCGACCCCGCGAAGATCAAGGGCAAGGCGGTCCTCGTCGGCGTCACGCTCACCGGCAACTTCGATCAGCGCGTCACCCCGTTCTCGAACTTCGAGCCCGGGATCTACACGCACGCCTCGTTCCTCTCGAACATCCTCTCGCAGAACTTCCTCACCCGGCCGGGCGGCTTCCTGCTGCTCGAGATCTTCTTCATGCTGGGCGCGGCGCTGGTGCTCGCGTTCCTCGTCCCGCGCGTTCGCTTCCTCTTCAAGGCGGGCACGGTGGTGGGTTTGATCGTCGCGTGGCTCGCGCTGGATCAGATCCTCTTCAACAAGGGGCTGATGCTCGCGACGGTGATGCCGACGATCTCGGTGTTCCTCACCGGCTTCGGCGTCGTGTTCCTCGGCTATCTCGCGGTGGATCGCGAGAAGGGCCAGATCCGCAACGTGTTCCAGCACTACGTCGACAAGCGCGTGATGGAGCAGATGCTTCAGCACCCGGAGAAGCTGCGGCTCGGCGGCGACAAGAAGGACATGACGGTCCTCTTCTCCGACATCCGCGGCTTCACCACGCTCGCCGAACGCATGACGCCGCAGGCGCTGGTGGAGTTCATCAACGAGTACCTGACGCCGATGACGGACATCGTCTTCGAGAACCAGGGCACGCTCGACAAGTACATCGGCGACGCGGTGATGTGCTTCTGGGGAGCGCCGGTGGAGCAGGCGGATCACGCGCTCCGAGCGTGTCAGGCCGCGATGCGGATGCTTGCCAAGCTGGACGAGCTGAAGGTGGATTGGCGCAAGCGCAACCTTCCGGACATCAGCATTGGCGTGGGCATCAACTCAGGCCCCATGACCGCCGGCAACATGGGCAGCCACGGTCGCTTCAACTACACGGTGATGGGCGATGCGGTGAACCTCGCGTCGCGTCTCGAAGGCACCAACAAAGAGTACGAGACGAACGTCCTCATCTCGGAAGCGACGTACCTGCAGGTCCAGACCGACGTGGTCGCGCGGCGGCTGGGCGCGGTGCGCGTGAAGGGCAAGCGCAAGCCCGTGCGCATCTACGAGCTGCGTCGCATGGGTCAGGCGGAAGGTCCCGAGGCCGAGGCGGTGAAGTCATTCGAAGCCGCGGTGGACGCCTACGCCGAGCGCAAGTGGAACGACGCGGAAGACCTCTTCAACAAGGTCCTCTCGATCTGGGAAGGCGATGCTCCGTCGCGCCGTTACCTCGACGAGATCGCGATCTTCCGGGAGACTCCGCCGGGTCCGGGGTGGGACGGCGTCTACACCGCGACGTCGAAGTAGCACCTGCTACAGCAAATGCCTGTTATTTGACCGTCTTGGAGACCCCCTGCTACCACTCGGGGGATACGCATGGGCGCCGAAGAAGCACTCTTCCAGCGGTTCGGTCGCGAGTTTCCGCGCGGCACGACCTTGTTTCGCGAGGGTGAGCCCGGCAAGGAGATGTACGTCCTGCAAGCCGGCAAGGTCGCGATCAGCAAGAAGGTCCGCGACGTGGAGAAGATCCTCGCGACGCTGGGCCCGGGCGAGTTCTTCGGCGAGATGGCGATCATCTCGAACAAGCCGCGCAACGCCTCCGCCACGGTCGCTGAGGACGCGAAGCTGCTCGTCATCGATCCCAAGACGTTCGAGGCGATGATCCGCGGCAACTCGGAGATCGCGGTCCGCATGATCAAGAAGCTCGCGGACAGGCTCTCCGAGGCGGATTCACAGATCGAAAACCTGCTGCTCGCCGATCCTTCGTCGCGCGTCGTTCACGCGATCCTTCAGGCCTGCCAGTCGCGCGGGCGCCAGATGGAAGAGGGCGTCGAGATCGACTTCGCGGTGCGCGATCAGCCTCGCGAGATCGGCGTCGGCGAGCCGGCGATCCGGTACATGCTCGACAAGCTCGAGCGCAGCGGCATCATCGAACGTTCCGGCGATCGGCTGGTCGTCCACGATACAGCACGGCTTCACGACTTCCTCTCGTACCTCGAGATGAAGTGGAAGTTCGGTGAGCTCTAGTGAAGCTTCGCGTCCTCGGGTGTCACGGCGGTGAGCTGCCGAAGTGCAGGACTACCTGCTTCCTGCTGGACGGCGTGCTCGCGCTCGATGCGGGGAGCATGTGTCAGGCGATGCAGCTCGAGGAGCTGTGCAAGGTCGATCACATCCTCGTCGGCCACAGCCACTTCGATCACGTGAAGGATCTGCCGCTGCTGGCGGATCTGATCGTGGGCCGTCGCGACAAGCCGGTGACGATCTGGGCGTCAGCCGAGTGCGCGAAGACGTTGAAGGACTCCATCTTCAACAACTCGCTCTGGCCTGACTTCACGCGCATCCCGACGAAGAAGAACCCGGTGATGCAGATCAAGACGTTCAAGGCGGGCAGCACGTTCAAGATCGGCAAGTACACCGTCAAAAGCGTGCCGGTGACGCACCCGGTGGAGAGCTGCGGCTTCATCGTCTCGGACGGAACCGTCGCCGTCGGAATGAGCGGCGACACGGGTCCGACCGACAAGCTCTGGAAGGCGTTCAATCAGGCGAAGAACCTGAAGGCTGTGCTTCTGGAGACGTCCTTCCCGAACAAGCTGCAGCAGCTCGC
The DNA here is from genome assembly GCA_045802665.1 of Myxococcaceae bacterium. Classification (GTDB taxonomy): domain Bacteria; phylum Myxococcota; class Myxococcia; order Myxococcales; family Myxococcaceae; genus JBJMQN01. Next base: position 2,667 of record JBJMQN010000219.1, read on the forward strand.
GGACATCTCAGGGCACCTGACCCCGCAGACGCTGGAGTCCGAGCTCAAGAAGTTCAACCGCAACGGGACCGCGGTGTTCCTCTACCACCTGAAGCCTGCGTTCGTGCCGCAGCTGAAGGACGAGCTCTCGAAGCTGCCGGTGGAGATCCTCGAGCTGGATGATCGGTTCGAGTTCTAGAAGGTTCTAGAAGCGGGCAACTCAGAAATCGTCGAGCACCGGGACGTTCACGTACGCGAACTCATGACCCTTATGTGCCATCGTGAAGCTCACCGGCTGACCGTTTCGGAGCACGCGCACATTCGCTGGTGAGCCGAGAGGGACGCGGTCTATCGCCTGTTCGAAGAGGTCGCACCCTCGCTGTTCATTGCTCGTGGCCGCCACGTTTGCGCCGTTGATCTCGAGGAAGAGGTCCCCGGTCCGGAAGCTGGATGGCTCGGCGGCGTTCGGAAAGACTTCCGTTACCTCGCAGAGTTCGCGGCCAACCTCGCTCCTCCATTCTGCTGGGAGGACGCCGGCGTGGGTCAGGTAGACGGCCGCCACGAGTTCCGCGTCTCCCGCTCTCGTTCCCGGAACGTTTTCGTCGATCTTCTCGAATACGATCGTGTCGCCGCCCATCGCGCAGCCGTGTTTCCAGATCGTCGGCGTGAGGTCTGTCGGAGAGGCGAGTAGCTTCTTCGCGTGCTCAGCGGACGTCGTGTAGTGGAGCGTGCCGAGCCGCACATGGGGGCACGTGGGTTCGGTTTCCATCCGGGTCAGGCCTGGAGACTTGAACCAGGCAGGCGGTTTTTTCGTCACCTCCTCAGTCACCAGACGGTCCGGATCGCTGCTCGCGTGCGCCGCCTTCATGGCCTGAATGGACCGCCACGCGATGATGGGTAGGAACACCAACGCCGCTACGACGACGACGGCCATCTTCTTGTTCCGCTCATTCATGTGCGCTCCTGCGCATCCCTTCGAAAGCGACGTCGAGCAACGCGATGAACATCAGCGCGGAGTAGACCGCCGCGGGCAGCTGATAACGGGTGGGGGCGTCCGGAAGGGTCCCCAGGTAGCGTGGAAGGAAATTGCGGAGCGCTTCGAGGGCGTACCCGAGCGCGAACAGGCTGATCGTCCGCGCCCGGCCGAAGCGGCCCTGCATGAGATGTCCGAGCCCGGGAAGCAGCAGGGTCATCGCAACCGGCCACCGGACCGAATCGGTGAGGTGCGCGCAATCGCCTGACGTCTGGCAGATGGCGCACCACTTGAAACCGCGCGCGTGCGGAGCGTCGGTCCGGTTCACTTGGACGGGACCGAGGGGAAGGCCGAGGGCGCCGACTTCGAACCGATAGAGGTGCGTCTCCGTGCGAACGCGCAACATCATCTGCGGCAGCACTCCGTCGACGAGGTCGGTGAGGTCGAGCAGCGCGCTGCTAGTAGCCGCGTCGACCACGTCGATCGCGTCACCGACAGAGTCTTCTCGGGCCGGTCCGAACCGCGCATCCAGCATCCGCGCCGCTCCGCTGCCGGGAAGTCCCTGATCGCGAACATAGAGGTCGAACACCGCCTCGCCGATCGCGCCCGGTCTTCTCCGCGCGAGCCACGGAGTCAGCCAACGCGAAGA
>JBJMQN010000220.1:0-9698 GCA_045802665.1 Myxococcaceae bacterium
GAGACCGAAGGTGAGCAGGCCGAACACGGCGCCCGTCAGGAACGCGACGAGGAAGTAGGCGAGGACGAGCACGATCCCGCCGACGATCAGCCGGCCGATCTTCGGGAACTGCGAGAACATCCGGCCGATGTCGGGCGGGCGGCCCTCCTGAACGTCCTGCTGCATCCGGTGGTACCCGAGCAGCATCGAACCGCCGGCGATGAAGATCACGAAAAACATTCCGAAGCCGACGACGAGGCTTCCCGCGATCGCCGCAACGGACGCGTCGCCGCCTCTGCCGCCCAGCAGCATCAGGGGCAGGCTCATCGCCTGCGCGATGAGCGCGAGCACCAAGACGACGAAGCCCGGCACTAACAGGCCGACGGACAGCATCAGCCAGTGCACCTTGAACATGTTCCAGCTGTGATCCCAGAGCGCGCCGAAGTTGTAGGTCTGCCGGGTGAGCGGGAACGCGGCGTCGGAGGTGCGGTTGCGGCACGCCTCGCACGTGGTGAAGCGGCCGCCCTCGGTGTCCACGTAGCAGACGAAGTTGCCGCACCGGGTGCAGGTGCCGCCGGCGAGGTTGTCCGGGTGGACCACGCAGCGCGCCTTCAGCCCGCCGCCCGCGCCGCCGGATGGAAAGTCAGTGTTCATCGTTCGGTCAGTCCTTCCACAGCACCTTCCACGGGTTCTTCTTCAAGTCGGTCACGAGCGCCTTGAGGTCGTCGTACACCTGAGGATCCTTCAGCATCGCGCCCGCAGTGCCTTCGCCGGCCTCCAGTTTCGCGAGGATGCGTTCGCCGCGGGTGGCGAGACCGTCCAGCCTGTCTCCCGCCTGCGAGTACTTCTCGATCGCGGCCTTGAGGCGCTTGCCGTCCTCTTCGTCGAGCTGGCTCGAGACCGCCGAGAGCCCCGCGAGCACGCGCGCCGCTTCGTTCGAGAGCTGAGGCAGATCGTGCCGCATCACCCGGGCGGACGCCGCCGCATCGTCGATGAATTGCGCGCCCTGACCGCCGGGTTCCAGGTTTCGTCGCGCGAGCTGAGCCAGGATGCGCAGATCCTTCGCGGCACCCGAGAGCTCGGAGGCCAGCGTGTTGATGTCGCTCCGGTTCTCCGCGAGGACGCCATTCACCGTCTGCGTCAGGCCCTGCACGCCGGAGACGAGCTTGCCGAGCGCGCGCGGATCCTCTTCCAGCACGCGGCTCGCGGACTCGAGGAAGTTGGAGAGCCGGTTCGCCACGAGATCCAGCCTGGGCGCGTCCACGCCGCGGATGACGAAGCCTTCGGGGAGCGCTTCGGCCCTCGCGCTGCCGGGATAGAGCTCCAGGTACGGCTCGCCCAGCGGCCCCTGCGTCGCCACCGTCACCTGCGCGTCGCGGCGCAGCGACTTCATCGCCTCGTCCGAGACGGACAGGTCCATCTTCACCGGCAGCGGATCGCCGTTCTCGTCGCGTCTGTTCGGCGTGAGGATGATCTCCTCCACGCGGCCCACCGGCACGCCGCCCAGCTTCACCGGCGCGCCCTTGATCACGTTGCCGGTGTGGCCGAACTCCACCGCCAGCGTCGCCTTCTGCTTGAAGGTCAGCTCGCCCATCAGCGCCAGCAGCGCCACCGCGCCGGCGATGGCCACGAGGAGCAGCGCCCCCACTCTTATCTCCAGGCGTCGCTCATCCATGATGCACCCCTTCCACTTCCGGGTTGGTCAGCGCGCGAATCTCCTTCGCGCTGGAGGTGAGGAACTCCGCGGGCGTGCCGCGGAAGCCCACCGTGCCGTCGCTGACCATGAGTACCTCGTCTGCCGTCGCTTCGAGCGACCGATAATCGTGGCTAACCACCAACGCTCCAAGCCCTTCCTGCTTGAGCTTCCGGAGCACCTCGTTCACCTGCTTCGTCGCGAGCCGGTCCAGGCCCGTCGTCGGCTCGTCCAGGAGCAGGTACCGCGGCTTCAGCACCAGCGCCCGGGCGATGGCCGCGCGCTTCTTCACGCCCGGAGACAGCTGAGGGGGAAAGCGCTGCGCGAACTCGCCGATGCCGACGCGCGCGATGGCCTCCTCCACCGAGCCCTCGGGCGAAGCCTTCGCCGCGAGCGCGACGTTCTGCTCGACGGTCAGCCAGTCCAGCAGCGCCGGCCCCTGCACGAGATAGGGCGCGCGCCTCCTCACCGACATGAGCTCGTCCTCGATGAGGTCGCTGACCGGTGCGCCCAGCAGCACGACCTTCCCCGAGTCCGGCTTCTCCAACCCCACCGCGAGCCTGCACAGCACGCTCTTGCCGCCGCCGGATTTGCCCACGACGAACGTGACTTTGGAGAGCGGGATGGACGCGGTGAGGCCGCGCAGCACCTCTGCTCCGTGAAAGCTCTTGTGGATGTCTTCGAATTCGAGCGTGTCGCCCGGCATTGTTGAGGGGGAGCAGCCTACACGCGCAGGCCGTTGAAGATGAGGCCTACGACGGCGGCGATCACGAGGCAGCCCACCGACGCGGAGACGACGCCGTCCGTCGTCGCGGTCCCCACCGCGGCGGATCCGCCCCGTGCTTTCAGCCCGTTCACGGACGCGGCGAGGGGGATGTACAGCCCGCAGCCCAGCGCCTTGAGCCCCGCGGAGAGCAGATCGTAGCGGTCCACGTAGCGGGCATCGAGGAACGCCCGGCCGTCCACGGCGAAGGCGAACTGCGCGGTGAGCGCCGCGGCGACGGAGGCGGCCATGGTCCCAATCACCACCAGCACCGGAACCGCGAGCAGCGACGCCAGGACCCTCGGGGCCACGAGATCCGCGTACGGGTCTCCGTTGGAGAGCTCCAGCGCCTCCACCTGCTCGTTCACGCTCATGGACGAGAGCTCTGCGGAGGTGCCGGCTCCCGCGCGCGCGGCGGCGAGCACCGTGCAGGTGATGGGCCCGAACTCGCGCACCAGCAGCTCGAAGTACGCGGGGCCGACGACCGCGAGGTTTCCAGTGAGCTTGCGCGCCTGTCCGTCGGCGATGATCACCATCACCGCGCCGAAGAACGAGAGCGCGGACATGACCAGCCACACGGAGCGGTTGCCGATCTCGTAGAACTGGACCACGCACTCGCGCAGGGAGATGCCGCGGGTGAGGACCGCTCGGACGGTGCGCAGCAGCATCAGGACGGGCTCGCCAATGCGCTGCAGCCGGGTGCGGATCATCGCGCCAGCATCCTCGCGAGGATGGGCGTGAGCAGCAGGTCGAGGCTGAAGATCGACAGCGCCGCCCAGACCACCGCCGCGCCCGCCGTCCGTCCCACTGCCCGAGCGCCGCCGTGCGCGCGCATCCCCACCGCGGTGGACACCGTCGCGATCGCGAGGCCGAAGAAGAGCGTCTTGATGAGTCCGGCCACCGCGTCCTGCCAGCCCAGAGAGGCGGCCACGCTCTCCCGGAACACGCGGATGGGAAGCCCCAGCGTGAAGTACGCGGCGATGATCTCAATCGCGATCGCGACGACGAACGTCAGCATCGCGAGGCAGCCCATCGACGTGACGATCGCGAGCACGCGAGGCGCCACCAGCACGGCGAACGGATCCAGCGAGATGCCGCGCAGGCCCTCCAGCTGACCGCCGGTCTGCAGGGAGCTCAGCTCCGCCGCGTTCCGAGCGCCCACCCGCGCGGCCATCACCAGCCCCAGCAGCAGCGGCCCGAACTCCCAGATGACGGCGAACGCCGCCGCCCAGCCGAGAAAGAGCCGCGCGCCGAAGCGGTTCACGTAGAGGCCGGACTGCACGACCACCATCGCGCCGATGACCACCGCCACCCAGAGCGCGATGCCGAGCGAATCCCAGCCGAAGTGCAGCAAGCCCCGCATGTACTCACGGCGGTTCAGGTGGAAGAGCTGCCGCAGGGTCCGGATGAGCACCAGCCCCACGATCCCGGTGCCGTGCAACCAACGGAGGAACCAGCGCCCGGCGAGCTCGGGCAGGAAGGTGAGGGCGCTCATGAAGCGGCGCGCACCATACCGGCCTGCCTTGAAAACTCGTAGCCAGAGTACGAGTTTTCAAGGTGCTGCCGAGAGCTGGAAGTCGTCCCACGCGACGCCTGCGCGGTTGGTGGCGAGGCCCGCTCGGCCGGTGGTCACGATCGCGGACGTGCTGGTGTCCGTGACCGTGAGCCGGGTGACGCCGTTCACGCGGGCGGTCAACGTCACAGGTCCCGCGCCGGTCGCGGTGAGCGAGAGCGTCGCGAAGTTGGTCAGGTCCGCGATGCCGCTTGCCGCCGTCCCGAGGATCGTCGCCACGCCTCCGCGGATCCGGCGGACCTGCACGTTGCCGGTGCCGGTCAGCGTGAGCTCGTAGCGATCGAAGTTCGGGCTCCCCTGCGCCCTCAGCGCGAGCGACGTCTGCGGCACGCCGAAGCCCACCGCGCGCGACTGCACCCGGCAGTCCCTGCAGCTCGCCGGGTTCTCCAGCGCGAGGTCCGCTCCGTCGAGATCGGAGGCGGCCCGGTTCGCGTTGATCACGAACAGGCCCTGCGCGACGGTCCAGTTGGGCCCGAGGCCTCCGTTGGCGCGGTTGAAGCTGTCCGAGAAGAGCACGCCTCCGGGGGTTCCTCCGTCCGTCGGCGGGGGGACGCCTGCGTCAACCGGGGGCGGGACTCCGGCATCGAAGGGCGGTGGCGGCACGCCGGCATCGGGTGGAGGCTCGGTAGGCGTGCGCGGCACGTTGACGACGCGGACGTTTCCCGCCGAGTTCGGATCCGGCACGTCACCGAACGCGCAGAGGTTCTGCGGTGAGTCACCGGAGAGGTGCTCGGGGGTCGCGAGGTAGCCCTTCCACGTCGCGGTGGAGACGAGGATCGTGACCACGCCGCTCGTCATCCGCCTGAGCCGGAGGTCGTAGCTCGTGAACGCGTTCTGGTGGTTCCAGAAGAGGAACAGGTCACCGGCCACGTCCACCAGCGAAGGCTGCATCGCCCAGTCTGCCTTGCTGTCGATGAGCGTCGTGCCGCTGAACGCCGTGCCGTTGAAGGTCCGGTAGCGGAGCACCTCCGCCTCGTCCTTGTAGACCACGTGCATCGTGCTCCCGAGCGTGACCAGGCTCATCGCGGCGCCGTGGTAGATGCCCTCGGCGAACGCGGTGGTGAGCCCGCTCCAGCTCGTGAGCGAGGCGGTGTCGGACCGGATGAAGTAGCGCGCCGGCGTCCCTGCATCCATCTCGTCGAAGAGGACGATCATCCGGCCCGCGACAGGCTGAATGCGTCCGCCCGCCCGGTTCACAAGCCCCGTGCCCAGCGTCTGTGTGCTGAACGTCGCGCCGCCGTTGGTGCTGACCGCGACGACGACCGAGTGCGTCCCGTTCGCCTCCAGCTTGAAGCCCTGCACCCAGAGCCTGCCGACGGAGTCGAACGCCATCGTCGCGCGGTAGTACGCGGTGGAGGCGGAGACGGAGTCGAACACGCGCGTCGTCGAGCTGAGCGTCCAGGTTCCAGCGCCCGCGTACGTCCAGTGCTGGAGCACCACATCGTGCAGGGTGGACCCGGTGATGGGCGAGCCGGCGAAGGTCTCCAGCGAGTAGAGGACGAGCAGGTCGGTGCCCACCGCGATGAGCTCCGCTCGATCGAGGTGCGCGGAGTTGTCCTGGATGGAGGCCGTGCGGGTCCAGCTCGCGCCTTCATCGAGGCTGCGGAACATGCCGAGGCCATGCCCGGTGGCGCCCTCCTGCTGAAGCGCGAGTAGCCACACCGGGCCCGCGTCCGGCGTGACGATGCGGACCATGTGGCGCTGAACGGGGAGGGTGAGCGCTGCGCCGGAGCCGACGGCCGTGACGGTGTTCACCGCGCCCGGCAGCGAGAGCGCGATCAGCAGGGGGGCTAAGAGCATGCGGCAAGCTACGGGCAGCTCCTCGCGCAAGAAGCTGGCGCGCTGTCTCAACGCCTCGGTCTGGTCCGTTCAGTGGAAGGCTGGATCACCCGGTCCGGGGGGCGACCTGCTCGCTGCCACCGGTTGCCGAGAGCCATGCCTGCTGCCCGCAGGGAAGCACAGGCTGAAGCTCACCGGCGGGAGGGACAAAGTCCGCGCATCAGTGGCTACGCGGGCAGCATCCACGTCTCTTCCATGTCGAGCAGCTCCGGCCGCGGCGGCCCGTCGTGAAGCAGCCGCCCCTTCTCCAGAAACCACCACCGCCCGGTCTCCATCCCCTGGACCGGCTCGGGGAGTGAGACGACCAGCGTTTTTCCCTCGGAGACGCGATTCAAGAGCTCCGCGATGTGGAGCGCGGTCGCCGGATCGAGCCCCGCCAGCGGATCGTCCGCGAGCAGCAGCGCCGGCCGCGCGACGATCGCCCTCGCGATGCCCGCTCGCTTTCGCATGCCGCCGGACAGCTCCTCGGGCCGCTTCTTCGCGGCGTCCTGCAGCTTCACCTGCTCCAACGCCTGCAGCGCTCGCTCCATGGCCTCCTGCTTCGGGACCTTCCGCTTGCGGAGCGGCAAGAGCACGTTGTCGAGCACGTTCATCGAATCGAACAGCGCGTCGGTCTGAAACACGAGCCCGACCTGCGCCTGCAGCACGCGGCGGACTTCCACTGGCAGCCACGCCACGTGATCCCGATCCCAGAGCGTCTTTCCCTCCGTCGGGAGGATCAGCCCGGCGAGGACTTTGAGCAGCGTGGTCTTTCCCGCGCCGGCCCGGCCGAGCAGCGTGACGCGCGAGCCCTCGGGCAGCGAGAGGGTCACGTCGTTCAACGCGTGGACCTGTCCATAATGGACGCTGACGTGTTCGAGGCGGACGTTCACTTCGAGGCGGGACCTTACTTCGCCGTCACCCGGAACTGATCGAACACGACGCCCGCGTTCCCGGTGGCCATGCCCGCTCGGCCTGCGGTGGTGAGCGTGGAGTCCGTCACGCTGAGCCGTGCGGCGCCGTTCACCGAAGCAGTGAGCGTCGATCCGGACGCGGCCAGGGAAATCGTCGCCGGCGCGGTGAGATCAGAGAGGCCGGACGGCGCGGTGCCGAGCACGGTCATCACGTTTCCGCGCCATCGTCGGATCTGCAGCTTCCCATCGCCCTCGAGGCTCACCTCGTAGCGATCGTACGGCGAGCTGTCCCCCGCGCGGAGCACCAGCGTCGTATCCGGAACGCCGAACCCGATGACCCGCGCCTCCACCCGGCAATCCGCGCAGTGAACCGGCTTCTCGAGCGCGAGGTTGAGCGAGTCCCGATCCGACTGGACCTGGTTGTTGCGAACGAGCCACGCGCCCAGCGGCACGTCCCAATCCGTCCCCATCGTCGTCCGCGTGAAGTCATCCGAGAACAACGCACCCGTGGTGGTTGGAGGTGGCGGTGAAGACGTGCTCGTCGACTGCAGCGCGTAGATGCGGAAGTCATCGAACGCGACGCCCGCTCTGCCTGTGTGGAGACCGGCGTAGCCCGAAGCCGTGAGCCTGTCCGTCGCCGAGTCGCTGAACTGCAGCTTGAGCGCGCCGTTCACGTAGCCGCGCAGCACCACCGGATTCGAGCCGGACGCGGAGAGCGAGAGTGTGGCCCAGTCGTTCAGCGCTGCGCCGCTGGTTGCCTGAGTGAGCACGGTCGCGACGCCGCTTCGGATTCGTTGCAGTTGCAGCATGCCGCTGCCGGTGAGGGCGAGCTCGTAGCGGTCGCTGCCGGAGGTGGACTCGCGGAGATAGAGCGCGGTGGTTGGTACGCCGAAGCCCACCGCTCGCGCTTGCACCCGGCAGTCCGCGCAGATGACCGACTTCGGGTGCGCGAGATCTTCCCCGTCGAGATCGGATTGGGTGAAGTTGGCCGTGCGCCACAGGCCCGACTGGATCGTCCAGTTCGCGCCGACGCCCGTCGTATCCGTTCGAGCGAAGTCGTCCGAGAAGAGCAGGGTGCCGTCCGCGGAGGCTGTGCCCGTCGTCGAGCCCGCGTCGGTGCCACCGGTGCTTCCGCTTCCCGTGCCGCCGGTGCTGCCGCTTCCAGCATCCGTGCCGCCCGTGGTTCCGCTTCCGCCGCCCGAGCCGCCGGTGCTCCCGGTTCCAGCATCGGTGCCACCCGTCGATCCGGATCCTCCGGTGGCGGGCGGAGAGGACGTTGGCGTCCTCGACACGCGCACCACCCTCACGTAGCCGCTGTCATTCACGGTCACCGTGTTGCCGAAGCCGCATAACACCTGCGACGCGTCGCCGGACAGATGCGCAGGCGCCGCCAGATAGCCCTTCCACGTGCTCGAGCTGTCCAGCACCGAGACCGAACCCGAGCTCAGCCGCTCCAGCCGGAGCTCGTAATGGTTCGTCGAGATCTGATGGTTCCAGAAGACGAACAACGAGCCATCCACCTCGGTGATCGCCGGCTGCATCGCCCAATCCGAGTGCGCGTCGATGACGGTGGAGCCGCTGAAGGAAGCGCCGTCGAACGTGCGGTAGCGCAGCACCTCGGCCTCGTCCTTGTAGACGATGTGCAGCTTGCTCCCCACGGTCACCGAGCTGTACGCGGCGCCGTGGTAGATGCCCTCGCTCCATGCCGTGCGCAGGCCGCTCCAGGTTCCGACCGGGCTGTCGTCGCTGCGCAGGAAGTAGCGCGACGCGCTGCCCGCATCGTGCTCGTCGAAGAGGACGATGACCTTGCCGGCGACAGCGTCGATGCGGCCGCCCGCTCGGGCCGTCATGCTTCCGCCCAGCGTCTGGCGCGTGAACGAAGCGCCGCCGTCGGTGCTCGAGGCCACCACCACCGAGGAGGTGTCGTTGGTCTCCAGCTTGAACGCCGCGACCCACAGGCGCCCCTGCGAATCGCGCGTCATCGTGGCGCGGTAGTAGGCGGTGGAGTTGGAGGTGGAATCGAAGACCGTCGAGGTGGAGCTCTTCGTCCAGGTGCCGTGCCCTCCGTACTTCCAGCGCTGCAGCACCACGTCGTGCCGGGTGGATCCGCCAATGTCGATCCCCGCCGGCGTTTCGATGGAGTAGAGGACCAGGAGATCGTTTCCGGACGCGAGCAGCTCCGCTCTGTCGGTGTGCGAAGCGTCGTCCTGAATCGCGCCGGCGTATTGCCAGCTCGCGCCCTCGTCGGAGCTTCGGTACAGCCCCAGCGCGTGACCGCCGGTGCCCTGCTGCTGCACGGCGAAGAGCCACACCGGCCCCGAGTCAGACGGCGTCATCCGCAGGATGTGCCGCTGCACCGGCAGCGTCAGGGCGTTTCCACCCGCCACCGGCGCGACGTCGGTTGCTCCAGCTACCGCAAGCGCTGCCAACGTGAGTGCGCAAAGCATGAGAACCACGGTGGCCACGGCGCCCAGCGGTGGCACTCAAACCGACACTTCGGACGGAGCCCTGCGTCACCGCGCCGACGCTGACCGGCTGCGGGTCGCGGACATTTGTTCATCGCTCGCCGGATTTTTTGACGGCTCCCCGTTCGCCCTCAGAATTCCTACAGACCCGTAGCAGCTGTCACGGAGACGAACATGGACGACCAGGCGATCGACTTGAGAGGGAGCGAAGGGCGCGTGGGCACCGCGGAGCACCACGAGAAGGACGGCGCGACCGAGGCGTACCGGCTCGCGTGGAGGCCAGCCGGCAGCCGTTCGCTCTCAGCGTGGGGCCGCATCGGTGGTGAAGCGGGGATGCGCGCCGGCCCGTCCGAGCTCGCGCTCAGCGCATACATTTTCGAAGACTGAGCCGGATCGACCGGCGCAGCCGGCTCCTCAGCGTCCCCGTGTCGCCGGGAATGATCGCGGACTGAGCCGGCCTACCGCTTCAGCCACTTCGACAGCCGCACCTTCC